>JBJTBB010000074.1:0-3885 GCA_046091125.1 Planctomycetaceae bacterium | reverse complement strand
CGTCCCAACGAAACGATTCGGACTGGCGGTCGTCGCGATTCCATCACCCGAATCTGAACGGTGCTTGTCTGCGATCGAAGCAGGAGCGGATCCATTCCCTTCGCCACGGCGATGTAGAAGTTGTCCAGTGGATCCCGAGCGGGATGGTCGGCGGGAATCGCGAGCGCTTCGAAATTGTGCCACTGGTCCTCGACCTCTGGACCTTCGACGCTCTCGAATCCCAGCCTGGCCATGATTTCCTGGAGGCGACGGATAGTGTCGGTGATGGGGTGTCGATGTCCGACCCGACGGACGGCTCCCGGCAGCGTCACGTCGATCACCGAGACGGACGCCGCATCACTCGCGAGCCTCGCACGTGCTGACTCGGCCGCTGCGAGCACCGTCTCCTTGACGTCGTTGAAGCGGCGTCCGGCTGCGGGCCGTCCCTCCGATCCGATGCCGCCAAGGACCTTCTGCAGGGCCTTCAGGCGACCGCTTTTCGTGCCTAGGAAGGCCACCCGGCAGGACTCGAGCGCATCCGTATCACCGACGGAAGCGAACGCCGTTACGGCCTCGGAGAGCAACGACTCACAGGCCTCGCGAAACGCCTGCACTGACACCGCATCGGCGGTCGCACCAGTCTCGTTTCCAGCAGGCTGCGATGACACTCGCTTCTCCGAAGTCAACGGCAGCCGGGCGACCCACCGAGACGATTGCCAACGATCCTCACTCGAAGCAATCGATGCTCACGCAGGGCCGACGGGTCAGGAGACGGCAAGCGGTTCCGGAAGGCCGAGGGCCTGACGCACCCGCTCCACGACGACGTCAAATGCGGTCGGGTCATGGATCGCCATCTCGGACAACGTTCGGCGATCGAGTTCAGTGCCGATCTTCTCCAATCCTGCGATGAACTGGCTATACCTCATGCCCCGCTCCCGCACCGCAGCATTGATGCGCACGATCCAGAGACGACGAAAGTCTCGCTTGCGTCGCCTGCGGTCACGACGGGCGAAGACACCCGCTCGGATGATCGACTCTTTCGCGGTGCGCAAGAGTTTTCGACGGCCGCCGACCGATCCCTTGACCCGTTTGAAAAGACGCTTTTTGGCCCGCAGCCTGGGCACGACACTCTTGGTACGCATAGGACTATGCCTGTTCTCTCGGGGTCGCGAACTGAATCAATGACTTGGGCGGGTGTATCGGACGATTCATTCGCCGACCGACACGGTCCGCGGCAATCGTCCAGATCTCAGGAAGGTTGGGGGACAGCGATGCTTCAGGAACTGTAAGGCCCCAACACCTCGGCGATCTTCTTGGAATCTGTGGGCGAGAGCACCTTCGTACCGCGAAGCATCCGCCGCCTCTTGGCCGTGAGACGGACCTGCAGGTGGCTCGTGCCAGCCTGACGGTGCTTCACCTTTCCGTTGGCCGTCATTCGGAAACGCTTTTTGACGCCTTTGTGTGTCTTCTGCTTGGGCACGGGCCAGACTCCTGTGACACGCCGACGCGGACGACCGGAGGGCGTCCGCTTGGGCAGCTTGGTTTTACCGCGGGCCGACGGTGCATACCAGACGCCTGCCCATTTGCTGCGGCGGCGACTCGATTTTGCCGACGGATTCGAGTTGTTCGAGGATCTGTTTCATCACCCTTTGCCCCTCCTCCACGTGAGCCATCTCGCGGCCGCGGAAGACGACGGAAACGATCACCTTGTCCTTGTGTTGCAGAAACGTCTTGGCCTGGTTGACCTTGAACTCGATGTCGTGCTCACCCGTCTTCGGGCGCAGCCGGATTTCCTTGATCTTCGTGTGGTGAACGTGCGTCTTGTGCTGCTTCTTCTTTTGCTGGTACTTGAATTTGCCGAAATCCATGATCCGGCAGACGGGGGGCGTCTCGTTGGGCGCCACCTCCACAAGATCCATTCCAGCCTCGCGCGCCCGATCAAGCGCTTCGAGCGTGGGGATGACGCCGAGCTGGGCGCCTTCCGCCGAGATGACCCGGACAGGCGTTATCCGAATCTGTTCGTTGATACGGTGCTGTTTCTCGATGACTTCCGCCTCCCGTCGGCCTCGTCCGGGTTCAGTTGTTGGACGATCCGAGTGCCGGATAAACGGCATCCGCCAAGGACGGCAGGACAACGGAACGATCCGGACAGACTCCCCAGGGGACGTAACCGATGGGGACCGCGACGAACAACATACTATTCCAACGGGTTACCCCACCCGTCAAGGCTCGGACGGGATTGGGCCGTGGTCCACGGGATCCCCCCCCTGGAGTGTTACGCCCTCGACAAGGTCGCGATCCGCATCCGGCAGGCGCGATAGGAGGCTTCCGTCCGTGATGACCGCCACCGCCAGGCGGGTCTCGGAAGCCGTCCGTTCCCCTTCCGCAAGGCGCTCGATGACGTGGTGGCTTTCACGAAATCGCCTCGAACCCGTCTGCGCGGCCACGACGACCCGCATCACACGACGCGCGTCGGAAAGCATCAGTTCGTCGCTCTTATCGAGAGCTACGTCTCGATCACCGACTGCTGCGGGGACGTCGTGACGAAGCGCTTCGAGCGTCATGGGACCTGCTGCGGTCAGCGGCGTGATCGTGGCCTCTGCCACGAGTGCTCCTTCGTCGACGAGCCTCATCCTCAGCGAACGCCCCGCGGAGACGACCCGCCACCGTGGATCGAACCGCACTCGATACCGTCCGGCCGGATCGTTCCACTCCCGCCGGAAATCGCTCGAGTCGTCTTGTCGCATGCTCTCCATGGCCGCGTCGAGTGTGTCAACCGCATCGGAGACGGTCCGATCCACGTGCGTCGTCAGCGGTCGCCGGCAGGACACGACGACCGTCGCATCGGATTCGAAACCCGGTGCGGTAAAACCGGACTCCCGAGTTTCACGAACCCTGATCACGGTCGAGGCGACGCAGGATCCTTCCGGCTCCAGCACGATGACTCCATCCATACCGATCCTCGAGAATGCGCCGTGGATGGCGCCGTTGACCACTCCACGGAGGGCTAGCCTGCGTGCCGCACCCTCGTCATCGGCAAGCGCTTCCACGAACACTCCCGGGTCGGCCGATTGTTCCGAGTCGCCGCCCACATGATCGTCAGACTGGTCCCTCGTGGAGTCCGGTTCATCCAGTTCGACCGTGTCCAGACATACAAGACTTGGAAGGAAGGCCTGAGGGATTCTGCGCCTCGATGGCGTCCCTGCCTCGGGGATCGCCTCGAACCAGGCTACGATCTGGTCGAGCAGAACCGGGTCGAACGGCACTCGGACCATGTCGCATTCATCCTCGGTCAAAAGACCGCCTGCCGAGACCGGGGAGAGCCGTTCGGGCTGACCTGCTGCATCGCTCGATGCCAGATGACGAAACAGAACGGTTCGGCGGGAATCCCGAAGCGTCGAGATGACCGGTGGACGGTCGGCGATCGTGGTTTCGCTGTTCGCCAAGAGAAACTGTCTCCAGACGGCTGTTGGACCTCCCGCTGTCTGGCTCGCCATCACCGGCCCTGGCCAGGGCTCAGAATGACCGGCTGATTCCACCCAATCGAGGCGATAGCGAGCCGAAAATGGCAGCTGAACGGTGTCATCACCTGATTCACCGTGGGAATGACCCTCGGCCGAGATGCTGAAGAGAACCCGCCGGACGACCCGGACGACGGTCGGTTTTTCAGGCTCTTCAACGACGTCGACCTCTTCGCCAACGCTGGATTCCAGGACCGAACCGGATATGCAAATGGCCAAACCCACCAAAACCAACCAGGCGCTTTTCAGGCGGTTATCAGACATGAATGCGGGTGATTCCAGGCTTTCAGCTTTGAAGCGAAACGGTTCGGCGAAGGTCACTACGTCCAAGCTCGACACCACCTGTCCGTCACGTCTGGAAAAAGTGTCTGGGACGAATAGCAAA
>JBJTBB010000073.1:0-2990 GCA_046091125.1 Planctomycetaceae bacterium | reverse complement strand
TGGGGCGTGCCCGTGGATCATCCGCACGCTAGCGCCAGGAACTCTTGGCTGATAATGGTCCAGATCAACTGCAGTCGGCTCTCGACCTTGAGCGGAGAAGGTCATGGAATTTGTCACGTGGAATGTCAACGTCAGGGAGAGCAGCGCGTCCAGCTTGGCGTCCAAGGCGGAGTACTTGGCGGCGGTGGAATGGGATGTCGCTGCGCTGCAAGAAGTGAGCCCGAAGATGGCCGGCGTCTTGCGCGAACTCGCTGGCTCAATGGTCTACCTCGCTGATCCTGGTGACCGCTACGGATCGGCGCTCCTTGCGCGCAACGGCGTGACCTTGGAGGATGCGGGCGTGGTGCCGGACCTGCCGGTGCCGAGTCGCGGCGTGGCGGCAGAGATTCAGATCCAGGGCCGATCGGTCACCGTTGGCAGTTGGCACCCGCCCAATGCTGCGAAGCGCGTTGACAAGCCGGCGAAGCAAGCGGCCTACACGGCCTTCAATCGGTGGGCTTGCTCAAGGGCACAGCCGCTCTTGGTTGGTGCTGACGCGAATCACGGTGCCCTGTGGACGCGCATTGCCGACTTCCCAGACTCCGCATTTCGACTCGATTTCCCGCGGGATCTTCACTGGGACGAGAACGTGTTCTGGACCTCCCCGGAGCATGACCTCCGTGACGCGTGGATGATCTACCTCGATGCCAATCCGGCAGTGCTAACTGAAGTGCGGGCCGAATGGGAGCGGCTCAAGCCTGACGCGGAAGTCCCCGAACCCGGCGAAGGGCGCGCGTCCGCCGTCACACACGTGCGCGGCCAAGGGAAGCCCGGCGAAGTGCACGACCGGTTCGACTACGTGTTGATGTCGCCTGAACTGCACATCAGCGAGATGTCCCACGACCTCGAAGGGTCGGTCAACGCAGGGAGCGACCACGCTCTCGTCCGTGCTTGTGTCCATCTCGCCGAGTAGTTGCGGCGCCTATCCGCGGATTGAGCGCATGTGCGTCGCTGCCGCCGGGCGCCGGTCCTGCGTGTCGGTGTTGAGGAGCGTTGGGGAACGGGCGACAGCCAGATGCCGTTGATCGCGACATGTCGTTGGTGCGGTACGGATGAGTACACGGAGTACGACGCGCCGGCTGGGGTAGCGGTGTGTACTGGCCCGGGGCACGCCGAGGTGCGGATGTGGGAGCCAGCGAGCGAGGTCACTCCGACGATGCATGGTCTCGGGGATGGCATCGCAGCTGAACTGGGCCTGTACGAGGACCTGCCGCTGTGCCTCAAGGTTGGCGAGTGGGCTGAGACGGGCGTCGTCGAGCATCGATACGGCACTGCGCACCCGCGGGAGTATGCCGAGATGGTCGGGCGCTGGGGACACGTCTGTCAGGGCCGACGCCAGTACAGCGTCACGACGTTCATCGGCTCGACGTTGGGTGCTCTGTCCAGGAGTTCGGGCGTCGCAACGAAGAAGGGGCCGGGGACGGGCTTCTTCTCGTACAACGCGGGCCTTCGATACTGGACGCTCACGCCAGTCCCTCCCGATGCCGTCGATGTCTCGTGGGCCGACTTCGCCCCGACGGTCGGCTGCCATCCCAATGACTGGCCACTCTTGGGATTCAAGGCGTGACGGTGCGGCGGATCGGTCTCGTGGGCTGCGTCAAGGAGAAGGCGCCGGTCCGTTCGACGGCTGCTGACCTCTACCGCTCGACATTGTTCGCGGGCCGGCGCAGGTTCGTGGAGGGCTCGTGCGATGCGTGGTGGATCCTGAGCGCCGCTCACGGTCTCGTTTCCCCATCGGCCATGCTCGACCCTTACGACGTTGCGCTCAAGGATCTGGGGCGCGCTGCCCGCCGAACCTGGAGCAGTGGCGTGCTCGCCGCCATCGACCAGCAGATCGCACCCCAGCGCGGCGACATCGTCGAGATCCACGCAGGGGCGGAGTACCGCGACTTCGGCCTCGTTGAGGGGCTGGCTGCTCGCGGCTGCCGGGTCCAGAACCCGACAGAGGGCATGCGGATCGGCGAGCAGCTTCGGTTCTACGGCCGACCAGAGGGCAGGTCGTGACGGATCGGCACGAGGCGCTCGACCGTTACTATTCGCTGCTCGAGGAACTCGCCCAACGGTGCGGTGGCCCCCGTCGGTTGGCTGAGTGCGACGGGTCGATGGACTGGCCCGAACGAGGCGTCTACTTCTTCTTCGAGGCCGGCGAGACCCGTGCTGCTACCGATCGGCCGAGGGTGGTCCGGGTGGGGACGCACGCCCTGCGCCCATCGAGAGCGACGCTCTGGAGTCGCCTCGCCCAGCACCGTGGACAGGTCGGCGGGTCGATGCCGGGCGGCGGCAACCACCGAGGCTCGATCTTCCGCCTGCACGTCGGCACCGCCCTGCTCGCAACGGGGGACTGGGACGACGAGATCCGCCGTACGTGGGGAGCCGGGAGCGCCGCGCCCGCGCACATCCGTAAGGCGGAGTCCCCCCTCGAGCGGGCGGTGACGGCCCACATTGGGGCGATGCCGCTCCTGTGGCTCGGCGTCGGTGATCCGCCCGGACCGACCAGCGACCGCGGCCTCATCGAGGCCGGCTCGATCGCACTGCTCAGCAACGCCTATCGGGCTCCGATCGACCCGCCATCAGCAGACTGGCTCGGACGCCGCGCAGACCGAGATGCGGTTCGCCAGTCCGGACTCTGGAACGTCAACCATGTGTACGACCCGCCCCAGAGCGCCTTCTTGAAAGCGATCGAGCGGCACGTCGCTCGAGTCTGACGCTCCAGCGGTACGGGGGTTGGCAGGCCGGTCGCCGGACCGCGTTCCGGATTCGGCGATTCCGCGTTCCAGCCCCCTCGACCGCTTCTAGGCGGGGACTGGGCGGGAGGAGTTTCGCGGCATCCCCACGAGGGCGGGGATGACGCGGAACGTGCCGTGAAACTCCCGAGAGGGCGGCGTTCCGGTTGGTGGAGAGGGTACTCGCGGGCCGTGGGGGGCCTCGCGCGTTCTCCGTCTGTCTGGAGA
>JBJTBB010000072.1:0-3237 GCA_046091125.1 Planctomycetaceae bacterium | reverse complement strand
GATCACGAATCTCGGGTCCAGTTTGATTCTCACCGTGCTTCCCGCATGGTCGATCGGCAATTCAATGCGACTCTCGCCGCTCTCGCTCGAACGCCCCGACAGCACGAGGACGCCGGATTCGAACGAGAAGTCGACACCCTTCGACTGTTCGCTGGTCACGATCGCCGCCTGACGAACCGCAGCCAGAAAGGGACCGACCGGCATCGGCACGTGAATCGCATCGGGCCGATCCGGAAAAACGTCTCGCCACCGCGGAAAACGCCCTTCGACGAGTCGAGCCGATAGTGTGGTCACCCCGGTCTTCACGAGGACCTCTGACGGCCTGACCGCGAGGTGCACGGCCTCGTCTCCGCCGGCGAGGCATCGCTCGACGAGATTCATCGCTCGAGCCGGCACGATGGGCTGGGAAGCGGAGGGGCCTCCTGTCGCGACCACACCGGATGCCTCCATCTTGGCCAGTCTTCGACCGTCCGTGCCAACCGCGATCACACCGCCATCGGCCAACTCCAAAAGGACACCGCCCAACGCATAGCGGCTCGACTCGTTGTCGGTGGCGAACACGGTACGCCTGACCAGTTCTCTGGCCACCGCCGTCGTGATTTCGAAGGACGGACCTGATGGAAAGGCTGCGATGGCCGGAAACTCAGCGGCATCTTCACTGGGCAGACGAAACTGACTGCGAGGGGCCTTGACCACGGCTGCCGTTCCGTCGGACTCGATTTGAAACACCGTCGACGGCGGAGCCTCGCGCACGATGGCCGAGAGCCGTGCTGCCGGCAGCAGGACTGCACCGGCCGCCGAAACCTCGACCCCCTGAAGTTCGATTCTCAGGCCGATCTCGAGATCGGTCGCACTGATCACGGCGGTCGATGGCCCGGAACTCTCGAGCCGGATGTTCGTCAGAATCGGCTTCGGCGACCGAGAGGGCACGACTGCCGAAGCGGTCTGCAGCGCGGACAGGAGCGACTCTTTCGCACACGAAACCTTCATCGGTCTGCGTTGTCCCCTGCGGTATGGCCGCCCATTTTGAACGGCATTCACGTCGTTTTGAAAACCGGATTCTACCCGATCGGGGCCCCGTTCGGCAGGGCCCCAACCAAGGTTTCACAGGGTTCTTATTCCTCTACTCATGCTCTCCATGAAAAGAATTAAGAATGGGAGAAACAGTAGGAATGCCCCCGGAGCACTCGGCGATCGAACGCAACTCAGCTAGGAGGCACGCAAATGGACCGAAGATGCGTTAGGAGATTGAAAATAAGTGAAAAATCAGTGTCTCTGCAGTCAGGGCAACTGTGGAAAACATGCAATTTCGGCGACGGCTGCATGTTACCGGAGTGTTCGATAGGGCGATGGTTGTCCGTCGGCGGACAGGCGGTCGAGACGACAAGTCTCTGTTGACGATGTTGCATCCCGGTTGTTGTCTCGGAGACCTCCTCGCAACCGACGACGCTTCGACAGCCGGCAGACAGCTGCGCGACACCGATGTGGTCCGTGCGATCGGCGTTCGAGGCGCGTGTCCCGCAAGGACGGTCTTCATCATGGGTCGGGCGAGAGAGGTCTCTTCGATAGGATCGAGTCGGAGAGCCGCGAGAGAATGCCTTCTACCGCCCGACGACAACCAGGATCGCTCTCGTATCGTTTTTTGACCACACGCACGCTATGCAGAACCGTCGTGTGGTCTCGCCCGCCGAAGCAGTCGCCGATTTCAACGAGGCTTTTGCCCGTCAGCCGGCGGATGAGATAGATCGCCATGCTGCGGGCATGGGACACCTGCCGATGACGCGAGAGGCCCACGAGGTCCTCGAAGCGTAATCCATGTTGTCTGGCAGTCATCGTGATGATGCGCCGCGGGGAGATCGACCTCCCCGAGCTGTGCTCGAAGACGCCCAGAACATGTCTCGATTCAATCCGGTCCACACCATCGGAAGCCAGAACGGCGAGCGTTTTATCGAGTGATCCGGAATCGCTTTCGCGCGAGGCAAGTCGCCCAACAGCGGCATCGTCGATCTGCATGCCCCGCCGCCGGGCCAGAAATCGCACGATGTCCCTGCGGGATTGTTGCTCGGGAGGATGAACCTTCACGATAAGGCCCTCGGACAGCCTCGTGACGAGGGATCTTGGAAATGAGGCCGATTCGCCGGGAAGGAGCGAAAGGGAAACAATCACCTGTCCGCCGGCTCCCGCCGTCTGATCGAGCAGGGCGGAAAAAAGGTTCAGGAGTTCCGCTTCGTGGCACTCATCGAGTCCATCGACGAGAAGCAATTCAGCCGCTCTGAAGCGGGCATGCAGTTTATGCAGCGAATCGTGCTCAAGCCCCGACTGCAGTTCGGCGGCCAGGCCGCGGCCTGTCCATCGCGCAACCCGCCTGGACGCCTCCACATCCGATTCGGAGAGCCCGGCTGATTCGAACCAGCGGCGGGCGACGAAATTCAGGAATTCCGTCTTTCCAGACCCAGTCTCGCCGACCAGGACCAAGGGGCTGTAGGCAGGCAGATTCGTTTCTCGCCGATCGAGCGAAAGGCAATCCGCACAGCCCGGAAAGTGCGAAAGACTGAAGCGAAGGAGGGCGTTTTCGGGACCGATGACCGGCACGGATGGGCTTGGTACGGAAGCAACGGCGGCCATGGCAGGTCGTCCTCGTGTGGAACGATTACTACCCCGCATCCCTGCCGGAGGACTGATAGCGTAGCGATGGGCTGGATGAAAAAAAAGGGGAACGCTTTTCAGTCGAAGTGTTTCGCGATGAGGTGGTTGTCTCGCCTTCGCGCGGCGCGCTTTAGGTTGTGAGGCAACGGGCGACGATGTGAGGCAGTTGTCGCAGAACACACGCCACATCGGCGTCGGTCGTGTGCGGAGAAAAACTGAATCGCACGGCGGCATTTGCGGCATTTCGGGGAAGACGCATCGCGACAAGGGCTGGGGCGGGCTCACTCGATCCGCTCGCACACGCCGCGCCCGTCGAGCAGCAGATCCCATCGAGATCGGCCGCCATCACGATGGCCTGGCGATCAATCGGCTGTTCGCCACGAAAAAAAGCAATCGTGGAGATGTGTGGTGTCCTCGGGGCAGCCGCGGCTACCACCACGGTCGAGATGCCAAGCGAATCGCAGGCGTTGGACAGTTCTCGCTCGAACAGGGCCCGGAGTCGGTTCAGGTGCTTGGCGGATTCCTGTCGCCGGGAGAGGGATCGCTCGATCGCTACGGCGAAGCCCATCGCCAGACCCGCCGGCTCCGTTC
>JBJTBB010000071.1:0-9661 GCA_046091125.1 Planctomycetaceae bacterium | reverse complement strand
TCTCACTGGTGGGGTCGATCTCACCGAGATTGGCCTGAGAAAGACCGTGCTGCACCCGCAACTTGGCAAGCGCTCCTCCGGGGCTCGACGAATCGGCTGGCTGACTCACAAACGATAACCCGCCGAGCAGCACAGCGATCGCGATCAGGATGACGAGCGATTCCCGACGAAGTCCCAGGAACCCACTCGACTCGGCACGCCCACCCCCCCTCGAGCTCCTGTCGCGTTCACTCGAAGGTGCGATGCGTGAAGAATGATCGGTTGTCATGAAGCCACCTCCCTCGTCCTCAGTACGAGCGCCCCAAGCACGATGCAGGGCAGGACATAGCCAAGTGTTGCGAGTCCATTTTCGGCGATCAGATCGAAGGGAATGTCGAAACCACTGGCCACGAAGTCGCCGGTGCCAAGCCGTCCGATTGATGGGAATACGGCGACGAGTGCCCGGATCGGTGACAGCAGAAACGTATCGGCAGCCTTCATGGCTGTGACCGCAGGGGTCGGATCCAGTTCAAGCGTGATGCTCGTTTGCGTCACGATGCGGTACAGCGACTCGATGGGGCCGCCCCCAGGGAGAATCTTGAAATCCCCGGTCACCTGGCTTTCAAACAACCGCTCGACGAAATCCCGGAACCAGCCGATCACGAGCACGGCTGCCGTAGCGAGAATGGCCACCGGAGCAGACAGGAACGTGCTGAAGACGACGGCTGTCGCCGTGACGATCAGCATCGTGAACCAGATACCCAGGCAACTCTTGAGGTAATTGATGCCAAATGAGCCTTCGCCCGCCCGGAGATAGAAGTCGGCCTGAGCGACGCCGTAATACTGTGCTGGTGCAAGACACTGCAAAACGACCTCGACCCGGCCATCCGAAACGATTTCTCCGAACAACTTCGCCTTCCTAGTTCCACCGTCGACAGTCGTGGTGCTTACCTCCGAGGGTACCTGAAGGGAGTCGATCGTGAACTCCTTCGCCGTGAAGTAGAAAGGGTCGCTTTGGAGTCCACTCTGCGGATTCCGCAGGCGAATGCTGCCTTGGATGCCCTGCTCGATCTCTCCCTTATAGGTTCGAAAAACCCTCACCAGCATCTCGAGCGGCAACCCGTCTGGAAATCGTTCCGCCGTGACTCCTTCGAATGTCCAAATGGCCGCCGCGAGGGTACCTCCCTCGATGTACTGCCGGTACGCCCACTCCGCGCCAACGCTGATTCCCCGGTCGCTTGGGCGACCCTCGCGGGCAAGGAACCGCAGGGTTCCCCGCAATGGCCGGCGAGCCTCCAGCAGTCCGTCCGGACCACCTATGACGAACTCGCGTGTCCCGTCGGCCGCCGTCCGACTCGAGACGGGGTGCCGATGTCCCTGTTCAAACTCCGTCCATCCGTTGTCATCTCTATCCAATTCAATCCGGTGACGGTGACCACGGCTGAGGCTCGTTCGTCCCTCATAACCGATGACGGCACCATCTTCCGAACGCGTCTCGAGCAGGCTCTCGGCGGTGATCGTGTGGGAATGATCCACACTTCGCACGATGAACGCCCAACCAGCCAATCCCATCGCCATGATCATCCCGGTCCCCACGAGGGAGAAGCCGATGATTCTCCCTGCGACAATCTCGACCGTTCTGACAGGTTTCGTGGTGACCGTTTGAATCGCCTTGGCCTTGATGTCCGCGGGAAGGCTGATGGCCGCAAGCGCGACGGCCAACAGGCTCACGAGCAACGATGTGGCGTTGAGAATGAAGCCGACATATAGCCTGCCTGGGTTGACACTCGATGGATCCAGAAACCATCCCGCGAAGAGAAGGACGACGGCAAAAAATGCGAGCACTGCAAGGACGTTCCGCCGGATCGACTCTTGAATGGCAAGCCTCGCCAGGGCCCATGTACGACGCGGCGAGAGTTGAAGGAGGTCGCCCGTAAGCGTGAGCGCTCCGCGATAGACACGATCCCCGGCAGCCAGCGGACCGTGAATGACCGAAAGAACGAGCCAGGCGACGCTCGCGAGCGTTACGGCCACCACGAAAACGATGAAGAGGTAGCTTGCCAGAGCCGGCCCGATCCACGAAGCGAATGCCGGTATGTCTTCTTCTAGGACCATCCTTCCAGCCTTCCTCTCGATCTCAACCGCCGCTCAATCGTCATCAGTTCAATCGTCATCGCTCAGTCGTCATCGTCACCCCGCCCTACTCCTTGGTCGCGGTGATCCCTGCCGTTTTGGAAGGGCTTCGACCCGATACAGCGCGCCGTCCAGGCCGAGACTCGGCATCGCTGACGATCTCGAGAAACAACTCCTCGAGGGTGATCCTCGGATTGCCGACACTGGCATCGGCCTGATGCCGCCGTAGGACGTCCCGTAACTCAGCAATCGTCTCGGGCGCGAGTCCGCGCGCGAGAATCTGCGTCGTATCCGTGACTCGGAGTAAGTCTTCGACACGTCCGAGTTCCCTGAGTTCACCCTGATGCAGCACGGCGATACGATCGCACACGTCCTCGACATCCGCCAAAAGATGCGAGCACATGACGACTGTCTTCCCACGACGCTTGAGTTCGATGATCAGATCCTTCATCTCTCGAGTGCCGATCGGGTCGAGTCCACTGGTCGGCTCGTCGAGCAGAACGAGGTCGGGATCGTTGATGAGAGCTTGCGCAACTCCGATCCGTCGAGTCATTCCCTTCGAATACTCGCGGAGTTGTCGCTTCCTGTCTCGCTCCAGGCCAACCATCTTGATCAGATCAACCGAACGGTTGCGCCGTTCGACCGGGTCCATGTCGAACAGCCGGCCGTAAAAATCGAGCGTCTCTTCAGCATCGAGGAACTTGTAGAGGTACGATTCCTCAGGCAAATACCCGATCCGCTCGTTTTTCGACACATCCGTCGCCTCTCGACCGAACACGAGCGCCTCGCCGGTCGTGGGAAAGATCAGGCCTAACAACAACTTGAGCGTCGTCGTCTTTCCAGAACCATTCGGACCCAACAGACCGAACACCTCGCCTCGTCGAATCTCGAGGTCAAGCGGTTTCAGGGCCTCTTTCTTTCGCCTCCCCCAAAAATCGCGATAGATCTTGGAGAGGTTCCTCGCCTCGACGACGATGTCGCTTGATGCGTCGCCGGCACTGGATGCACTCATGGTCGTTTCCTTGCTCGACTAGTTGCACTCAATTGTTTTTCATCGAGTGAGCCTGCCATTCTTGATTGAGACCGGCCATTCGTGGCGAACTGACCTCCTCAAGAGCTCAACTGCGGCTGCCTGAATCTTGATACCCCCACGAGTCCGCATCCTACCGCGCACTCTCGCAGGAAAATGGCGTTTGCAAGTCGATTCACCCCTCTGTTTTCGGGAAGGCTGGCTTCGGCGCCCAGTAACTTGGCGATTCAATTCAATGTCGGAACGCGACTTGGCATGCGTGGGGCGAAGGCTCTTCGCTGGGTCAAACGGCCAGGCACATCGATCTCCATCATTCTGAACGCAACACCTCTGCGGCACGACAGACCAGGCTGACCGTGCCCTGAAAAGTCGAGCCTTCGAGCAGTCCGCCGTTTTCTCACAGCGTCCCTTGACAAAAATGATGTTCGTATTAATCTATTGAGAATGATTCTCACTTTCCTTAGGCGTTCCAGGGCATAGATGAAGTGATGGAGGGAATCCTAATGCGTCCGATGCGAAGGAGCGGCTTCACGCTGGTGGAACTGCTGGTCGTGATCGCGGTCATCGGTGTGCTTGTCGGGCTGCTTCTTCCGGCCGTGCAGGCCACCCGCGAGGCCTCGCGACGCACAAGCTGCCAAAACAATCTCAAACAACTCGGGCTCGCCTTGCAGAATCACGAGGGGGCGTACGGCGCGTTTCCTCCGAGTCTCGTTTGGCCCGGCACGAGCACCACTGACGCCTCATCCAGTGCCGTTTGGTCTGCTCAGGCACGGTTGATGCCATTTGTCGAGCAGCTGACGATCGCTCCCGAGATCCATCGCCAACTCTCTGTTCCGTACAGCCAGGCCACACTCGCCGATGGTCTGACGCTCATCAGCGGCGTGAGGATAAAGGAGTTGATCTGTCCCAGTGAGCCACTCACCGACGTCCGCCGAAAGGCCAACGGTTCCCCTGAATACGCTCCGCTGAATTATGCGGTGAATCTCGGTACGTGGATGGTTTTCAGCCCCTCCAGTCGCGCAGGTGGTGACGGTGCTTTTCACCCCAACAGTCGATTGAAGGCATCACAGTTCATCGACGGCGTTTCCAAGACGCTTGCTTTGGCGGAGGTGAAGACATACTCGCCATACTTTCGAAATGCCGCCATCGCATCGCCTGTCGAACCGACTTCACCCACGGCTGTGTGCGGATTGGGTGGTGAATTCAAGAACGACCTGCCGGCTCTCGGATCAGGACACACCGAGTGGGTCGACGGGCGTAGTCATCAATCGGGTTTCACCGCTACGTTCCCTCCACAAACGAATGCCCCATGCACTCGTTCAGGCGTCACCTACGACGTCGACTGGACCAATCAACAGGAGGCGAAATCGCTCACGATTCCGACCACAGCGGCGGTCACCGCCCGCAGCCATCACCAGGGGTCTGTGGGATGCCTGCTGATGGACGGGAGCGTGCAGGCCATCGCGGCATCCATCGATGCTGCCGTCTGGCGGGCCATGGCGACGAGGGCCGGTGGTGAAATCCGGTCCGGACGCGACTGACCCTGGTGGTCGCGTCACGGGGCAGTTTTCGCTGACGCTTTCGACACGTCACCGACGGCTCACGCTCGAAGCGACGGCCTTTCGTCAGGCTTCTTCGACTCCGATCCCGATCGATTCAACTGCATCTCATGACGAGCTGTCGACAGGACTTTCACTCCGCGGCATTCTGCTTCGTCACCGCGTCGAGCGATGCGGACGAGAAACCCGACGGCGACGCGTCGGATTGATCCTGTTGGCCCTGGCTATTCACGATCGTCACGACGCGGAGGGCATGCTCAAGATCCTGGCGTGAGAAAACCCGTCGATCCGGAAGGCTGCCCCAGCCACGCACCCGTTCAGATGCCAGTTGCTCCCAAGAGCGACCGTTCGCCAGGTGCCATGCGGCGGCCTGGGCTACCGAGCCGCTGATTTGGCCGCGCCCCAATGCTTCCAGAACGCGAGCGATCCTCGGATCCTGCGTGAAAGAGTCGCATCGAACGAGTTTGTAGGGAGCCTTCGGCGAGGGCTCTGATTTGCCGTACTCGAGGCACACGGTCTGAACACGAATGACGACAGGCTTCTCAGGAGGAATCGCGAATGCTCCTCCAGCTCCACCCATGCCGCCCATGCCACCGCCCATGCCGCCCATGCCACCGCCCATGCCACCGCCCATGCCGCCCATGCCACCACCACCGGCGGCCTGCATGCCACCGCCGGCGAAACCTCCACCGCCGGCGTTCCCGCCCATGCCACCGCCCATGCCACCCATGCCGCCCATGCCGCCGCCCATCATCTGAGCCAAAACAGGCACACCCACGAACGCATCTGGTAGCCGAAGCGTGAGTGGGCGCGTGGTGCGGTTGGTCACGATGATCTGGGCCGATCGCGAATCGTTGGGGATGTAACGAACGGCCACTTCACCGGACTCTTCTGCTTCCAGGAGATCCCTCACGGTCGCATCAGCGCCACAGACGCATGGAAGCGGTCCAAGCGGAGTCAGGCTCGCCAGAACAACGGCGATGGAAGCAATAGACAGTCTGGAGCGATATCGCATGGCCTGCATTCCGTTGAGGGTGAAACAGTTCGAGGTCGATCGCACCTGACCGCATCACCGTCGCAGGCACCGCCGCAATCCACTGCTTGCTACGGAGACCCCGACAGCGGGCGACCTGACCGACCAAACGCCTTAAGTATGGCTTCGACAGCCGCGGCAGGGAAATCTCGGGCAGGCAGGTCGCCGGATAGTGGGGCCGATTGTGACGAATATGGCGGTCTTTCCAACCGCCACTGCCGACCCTATCGCTTCGAGAACTGGGTCCCCCTGCGGGCACCTCGAAGGCCGTACTTCTTCCGTTCCTTCATGCGGCCATCACGGGTGAGCAGGCCACCCTGACGAAGCATTTCGAGCAGGTCTCCATCGAGTGCCTTGAGCGCTCTGGAGATGCCAAGGCTGCACGCGCCTGCCTGACCAGCAGGCCCTCCTCCGGTGACCCTGATTCGCAGGTCAAGGCCATCGCCCCGGCCAGACTGCAGGAGCGGAGCGGCGGCGATGACCCGATCCTTCATCGCGGGAAAATACTCCTCGAGCGGTTTGCCGTTGATCACGATCCGGCCCTGCCCGTTCCGGAGACGAACTCGGGCGACCGCCGTTTTGCGACGGCCTGTCGCGAGGATCTCATTCCCCCGCTTCATTGGTTTGACGCCCTGTTCAACCGCCATCGTCCGCCCTCCGTACTGAATTCATGTTTCAGGCCTGCGACGCCGCGACGGTCTTCGACCGGTGCGGCGCGACGCGTGTGCCGCTGCCAAGCGTAATCGTTTCGGGCGACTGAGCCTGATGAGGATGCTCGGAACCGGCGTACACCTTCAGTTTGTCGAGCATCCGACGGCCCAACCGCGATTTGGGAAGCATCCGCCTCACAGCCTCTTCGATGATCGACTCGGGTCGCCGTGCCCTTCGCTGACCAGCCGTCTCCGTTTTCAGACCCGTGTAGCCCGTGTACCAGGCATAGATTTTCTGGTCCCACTTGCGGCCACCGAACTCGACCTTTTCGGCGTTGATGACGACGACATGGTCCCCCGTGTCGACGTGCGGCGTATACGAGGGACGGTGTTTTCCCATGAGAATAACGGCAATGTCGCTCGCAAGCCGCCCCACCCTCAGGTCGGCCGCGTCAACGACCCACCATCGCTGCTCGACTTCGCCTGGCTTCGCAACGAAGCTTGCACGTTTCATGATCGGTTTCCGTGGCAGTTTCCAAGGTGACTTCGTCGTGCGACCGGACTCCAAACCGGCGCTCACCAGCCATGGATGGCCAGGTCTGGAACACCAGGCTGAAGCCGCCAGAAGGCTCCCTGGGCGCCTTCGAATAGCTGTCGTTCAGGATCGAACGATGCCTTGAAAACTAACACTCGCCGCATCCCGCTGCAAGCGACCCCGGCTGAAAAACGGGACTGTTGAACCTTCTGCCCGATGGAGCGAGACTCTGGCGGGGTCGGCGGGCCGGTTTCGTCCGTTCCGATTGATCCTGCCTGAGATATCGACCCAAGTCGGGTCCACGAGCCTTGGCGGCTATCCAATTGCCGCTCCATTGAGTGAGTCCGAATCGGAGGGCGACCATGCGGGTTGCAGTCACGCGAGAGACCTGTCCCGGGGAGAGACGCGTGGCGCTCGTGCCGGCTTCGATCGGTGCGCTTCGGAAGGCGGGCATGGAGGTGCTCATTGAATCCGGAGCCGGCGAGGCGGCGGGCTACTCCGACGAAGCTTATCGGGGCGCTGGCGCATGTCTCGTCACGCGAGATGAGGCCTTCTCCGCGGACGTCGTTCTGCAGGTGAGGGCGTGCGGCACGGGGGGCGATGGCTGGCAGCATGATCGCGAACGCCTGCGGCCGGGCCTGATTCTAGTGGGATGTTGCGATCCTCTCTCGGGACATGCCGCGTGCCGCGAGGCGGCCGAGCGAGGAGCGACGCTGTTCGCACTCGAACTGGTGCCCAGAATCACGAGGGCTCAGAGCATGGACGTGCTCTCGAGCCAGGCCAACATCGCCGGCTACCGCGCCGTGCTGCTTGCAGCCGCCACGTTGCCACGCATCCTGCCGATGATGACGACCGCCGCGGGGACGATCCCGCCCGCGAAGGCACTGGTACTCGGGGCCGGGGTCGCGGGACTCCAGGCGATCGCAACCGCCAAAAGACTCGGGGCCCAGGTCACGGCCTACGATGTCCGATCCGCTGTCAAGGAACAGGTTCAAAGCCTCGGTGCGAAGTTCCTGGAACTGCCACTGGAGACGGGCGCGAGCGAGGCGGTGGGTGGCTACGCCAAGGCGATGGGAGAGGAGTTCTACGCAAGGCAGCGGGAACTCCTCGGCAAGGCCGTGGCGGATAGCGACATCGTTGTTTCGACCGCACTGATTCCGGGACAGAAGTCTCCCGTGCTCGTGACCCGTGCAATGGTCTCCGGAATGCGGACGGGCAGCGTGATCGTGGACCTAGCTGCCGAGCGGGGCGGAAACTGCGAGGCGACGGTGCCCGGCCAGACCGTTATCGTCGACGGCGTCACGATCCTTGGACCGACCAACCTACCGGCCGATGTTCCATTCCATACAAGCCAGCTCTACGCCCGCAACATCGCGACGTTTCTGCTGCACCTCCGCTCGCTCGGACTTCCCGAGGTCTCGCTCGATGACGAGATCTGTCGTGAGACGCTCGTGGCCCGCGGTGGACAAATCGTCCACCCGAGGATCCGTGAAAAAGAAGGTCTCGCCCCGATCGAATCGCTCGCGACAAGCGGCAGTCGACCGTCCTGAATCATCCACCAAGGGAGCTGCTCATGCTCATCCATACGGCCATGCCATCCCTCGCACTCGCGGGAGGACTCGTCGCCGAGGCCTCGATGGTCGATCCGGCCAATCGCTTCATCCGACTGCTGACCGTCTTCCTGCTCGCCATGTGGGTCGGGTTCGAGGTGATCACAAAGGTGCCGCAGCGACTCCACACGCCGCTGACGAGCGGTTCCAACGCCATCTCGGGCATCACGGCCGTCGGGGCGATCGTCGTGTCGGGAGCGGTGGCCACGTCCGGCTTCCGCTTCGGCAACGTGCTCGGATTGCTGGCGGTGGTTCTCTCCATGATCAATGTCGCGGGCGGGTTCGTGGTCACCCACCGCATGCTCGAAATGTTCAACCCCAAGAAGAAGTAGGCCCATGTCGACCCAAGCCTGGATCAATCTCGCCTACCTCGTCGCCTCGATGCTGTTTATCTTGGCATTCAAGCTTATGACCGGTCCGCGCACGGCCGTGAAGGGCAACTATCTCGGTGCCGCCGGCATGGCGATCGCCCTCCTGGCAGCTTGCTGCGAGGCGCCCGTCATGCAGACCGTCGCCGCCAAGGGCGGCTGGACGCTGGCTCTGGTCGTCGTGGCGGCAGCGATCGGCTCTGCCATCGGCACGGCGAGGGCGGGGAAGTATCCGATGACCAGAATGCCTCAAATGGTGGCTCTCCTCAACGGGTTCGGCGGGGCAGCCTCCGCGCTCGTCGCCGGTGCCGAGCTCTGGAACAAGACGGGAGATGCGCTCGCGAGGGACCCGTCGTCCGGCAGCGTGTCCGAAGTCGCCGCGATTGCCCTCCGGGATCTCTCACCCTGGACCCAGTTCGCCATCGCGACGGCCCTCACCGGCCTGATCGGCGCTGTCACGTTCTGGGGTAGCTTGGTGGCCTTCGCCAAACTCGAGGAACTGCCGCAGTTCAAGAAGGCCTGGACCAACCCACATCGTCACTGGATCAACCTCGGCCTGGTGGTGGCGACGGTCCTGCTGCTCGTCGGACTCTGCGTCTACCCGACATCCAATCTTCTCTATTGGATGCTCGTGATCGTGGGCAGCATCCTCGGCTGCACGCTCACGATGCCGATCGGCGGGGCGGATATGCCGGTTGTGATCTGTCTCTTGAACAGCTACTCGGGCCTGGCCGCCGCGGCGGCGGGGGTCGTGATCGATAATC
>JBJTBB010000070.1:0-16844 GCA_046091125.1 Planctomycetaceae bacterium | reverse complement strand
GCGCGAGCCAGAGCGTGGAGCTGTTGCCCGAGCCGTCCGCTCGGATGATGCGGTGGCTCGTGGGGCGTCCACCTGTTGGTAGAAACGTGAGGATACGGCCGTTCAAGGCGGCATGATTGGTTGGCATGGCGCCGGCGAGGTCGAGGTCACCGTTGCCGTTGCCGTCTTCACCAGCGTCCAGCGTGCCGTCACCATCAGCGTCTTCACTGGATGCGATCGAAAAGACGACTCGCACGAGGGGGCCTGAAGTGGTCGCTCCCGTGACGGTCCCTCGGATTCCGGGCCCTTCAACAGAGTTCAGGATCGAAAAAGACCTTCCGTAACGATCCGCAAGGATTGATTCGAACTTGAAGTCGGCGGAGGGAGTATTTGTCAGCTCCCTGGGGCGGCTGTTTCTCGTCTGTGTATTCGTCGTACCCGTACGGTCGCGGATCACGGTCATCAGCACCTGCTCGAGCTGGCTGCGGGCTGGCAGCCTGGCCTCATCGCCGGCGAACGTGAGTCGTGAGAATGCCCGGGCCGACTCCTTTGCCCGCGTGGCCGCGAGCAGGAACGCCACGCCGAGCATCATGAAGAGCGTCAGCATCGAGAGCACGACCAGGAGCAGCACGCCGCGACGACCATTGACGCGGTCGTGAACGGCGACTGTCATGCTCGGCAGCATGTTGTCGGATGCGGGATGATTGGCTCGGGACATGGCATCACCGCCTTCTAACGGGCGTATTCCTCCGAGCCCTCGATCGTTGCAATGCGCTCGGCCAGGCCGACGGAGTCGAGAAGGATGGCGACAGACGACGGACCGGCGCCACGGTCCTGTCCCGTGTGCGTGATGAAAAACGAGGTGCTGTCGGCGGGTGCCGCGGACAACACCTGGTGGAGCGACGGGCCGTCGAGCCTGGCGTAGCCGTTGAGATCCTCGCCAGCGTCGAGGACGCCATCCGCGTCGGCGTCCTCGCCCGCGAAGTAGAAGACGGTTCCGGATCGCACCGTGTCGCCGATCACCCGGCCGGTGGGAATGGTCACGACGAGGTGCCCAATCTGCAGGGAGGCCGGGGTGAATGCCGCGGAGGAAATCGGCTCACGATTGTGAAAGACCACTGCCGACAGCCTCACCAGGTCGCCGGCGGCGACGGGCGAGCCGTCGACGCTGAGCCGCAGAATGGCGGACGAGAACCTGCCGGTGAAGGCTCGCGCCCCGTCGATGGCGAGGTAAAGAGGAGGATCATCTTGATTGGCAGCGGCCGTTATCTCCAGATCGTCACGGGCCTGGCGAAAGAGGAGGCCGAGGGCAGCAGGTGCAATCGCAGTGTCCATAGCGGCAGCGAAAACACCTCTGCGTCGCAGCGTCCCGGCAGTTGGCAGGGGGGTCGGCAGACCCATCGACGATGGCCATGGCCCGAGCGGATCGAGCACGACGTTGGCGTTGCTCATATCGAGAGCATGCTGGTGACAGACTCCGCTCGTGACCGCGTCGGCCAGCGCATTGGCTGCCAGGAGCGACGCCCGGTCATAAATGATCGCCTTCGCCGCCTGCTTGCGGCCGGCTGGCAGGATCGCGACCACGCTCGTGAGCCCGATCGAGAGGATGCCGATTGCGATCAGCACCTCCATCAGCGTGATGCCGGAGCGGGAGGTAACGCGGCGAACCGGAGGATAGGGAAGCGTGAACTGCATGTCAGCCTCCGCTCTTGAGGAGGTTTTGGCGGATCCACGCTTGCGAGGCGACGACGGTGGCCGCTCCAGGTGTGCAGGCGGCCGTGCGGACGACGCCCGTAACGGGATCGATCCCGATCCAGTAAGAATCGGCGTATTGCCAGTTGGCACCCAGCGTGTCGTCGCCGGCATTGAGCGTGGCCGGCGCCTGCCCGGCCCGATCCGCCCGGCCGACGAGCAACAAGATTGGGCCCGTGACGGTCTTGCGTATGCTCACCGCGGACCCGCTGACCACATCGGGGGCGACGACCTTCCGCACGCGGCCAGTGGAGTCGAAAAGGATGGCCACGTTTCCGAACTGAACCGTGGAAGTGTTCGCATAAAAACGCGTCTCGCCGGTGGCGAAGGTCTCGTTGACTCCGTCGGGACCGAACCCCGACCAGTACAGGTCGATCACGCGTCCATTGGGGATCGGTGACGGCGTTCCTGCCGACTCTGGGTACCGCAGGATCTCGAACGACTGGCTGACTCCGGAAGTGGGCCAGGGGGTGTTGCGCTTGGTCTGTCCAGCGTCCTCGATGGAGTCCCCAGGCGTCTCATGCGTGCGCAGACAGATCTCAAACGCGCCGGATGATGCGCTGACAAGTTCATACCATGGCCCCTTGCCGCCGAGGCGAATCAGATCGCGCGACTGTACATTCACCAGACCGGGTCCGGAGCCGACCATTCCGATGGCATTTGGCGAAAAGCTCAACGTTCGACGGGGGCGTCCTGTCGACGAGACATCGCTTGGCCCCACCTGGACGGAGGCGTCGACCGTGTCCCCTCTGTACATCTCGGGAACGGTCGCAAACACCAGATCAGTTCCAACGGGTGAAGCATTGCTCGCTGCGATGATCCAGAATCCCGACCACTCGGTCCTTCCGACCGCCCGGGCCTGAGCCTGGGCGATGAATGTGGAGATCGTTCGCGAGGCCTCTCGGCCGCGGCGAGATTCCGCCGTCGTGGCGAGCGTTGGGACGACCGTGACGACAAGCAGGCCGAGGATCGCCACGACGACGAGCAGTTCGGCGAGGCTCATGCCGCGACGATCGTGGAAGGGTTTTGATCGCATGGCTTCGTAGCGTCACTCAGAGGCGAACATGTGATTGGAGATATTGTCTGCCGCATCGCGGGAGCCGTCTGTCGCGCCGGTCACTCCATCGGCCGTGACGACGCTTGTGAGATCAAGTCCATTCCATCCAACTGATTGCCGCGATGCGACGTTCAGTCCGAAGGAAGCATCTGCCCCTGCTGAAACGATCAGGGGTACAAGGTTGTAGGCGGCGGAGTCGACCCGTTGCGGGTCGAACGGATCGTGGTTCGTGGTGGCGGAGTTGGTCTGAACGAAGGATAGAGGCGGATTGCTGTGGCCAGGAGCCCAGCGAAGGAACGCGATCGGAGTCCCCCAGCCATCGATGAACTCGGGCGCACCATCGCCGTCCTTGTCAGCAATCTCATCGCTCCGGAACGTCTCGAGAACGTCCGGCTCATAGCCGCTGCGGGCAACGATCATGTAGAGGCACTCCTCGGAGCCGTACTGGGCTTGAGGATTTGTCAACGAGGATTTCAATCGTGCGTAGGCCCGAACCGAGGATGTTTTGAGGTACCCGAGATCCGTGGCGGACCCCGCGGGAACGATCGGGAGATTGTTCACCGTGGTGACGTCGGCGTAGACATCCGCCCACGTATCGGGCATCTCCCGCATTTGCAACGTGCGGATGCGGAGAAGCCGACTCTGCGAACTGGCCGTCTTCGAAGAAGGGTTGGCAGCGACTCGGACTCGTCGTCGCATGTAGTGCTCGTACTGCGGGATGATGATCTCATTGAGCTTTCGAATCGTGCTGCGGGTGGCGTCGGCCCTCGCACGGCCGCGGGTGACATTCAGGCCCGCGAGCGAGAGCGACGCCAGGATCGTGATGATCACGATCGTGACCATGAGTTCCACGAGCGTGAAGCCCGGCCGCGGGTCGGCTGCCAGCATCGGCGGCTGCTCGCGGCTCTCCATGACTCAATTCCCCAGGCTTTCGAGGTATTCCTTCCGAGTTCCCGGCCAAAAATTTGAAAGATCGTCGTCGGTGCCGAATTGCTCATCGCGGCCGGCACAGATGATCTGGAACGTGTCGGGATTGAACCAGGCATTTGTCTCGGTGTTGACATTGGTAAATGGAGACGGATCTCCGGCGTACGACTGACGCATCGCGCCGAACGTCGTCGCAGAATTGACGACGTCATACGGCAGCGAGGAATACGCGGAGGAATTGATGTAGAGGTACGGACTACCGGGTTTACCGGAGGGGGCGTACTGGTAGCCGGTCATTCGTGACTGATCGAAGTCGAACAGTTTTTGTCGAATAAGCGACGGATTGGCATTCGCGACAGGATCAGTCGGTGTGGTCGTGTAGCCAGTCAGCCAGACGCCCAACGCCGTCAGAGGGGAAAGGGTTCCAGCTTGAGACGACGTCGCTAGATTCGCCAGCGGAGCGCGAGGAAAGAGCCGCTGCAGGTGCTTGTTTACGTTGCCGGGAGTGCCATTGATGGTGTCGCTGGCCGGCGGAAAGCTGCCGTACTCGTTCTTGTAATTCATGATCGCCATGTGGAGCATGTCGATCTCGGACTTGATCGCTGCATTCCGCGCCTTCGCGAGCGACTGCATGATCACGGGGGTCATGATCGCCGCGTGCAGGCCGATGATGAGGATCACGGCGAGGAGTTCCACGAGCGTGAAGCCTTCTCGCTGGCAGCCGTTCGGCGACAGACCCGGCCGAGAGCGTTGTGCGATCGATCCCACCAAAGACTTCGTTTCTCGCACGGCGGATCTCCTCACGACAGGTCCTGGATGAGCTTGATGAGCGGTAGGACGAGGGCGATCACGATGAAACCCCCGGCGCCGCCGAGGAAGATGATCAAGAGCGGCTCCATCAGGCTCGTCAGGCTCTCGGTGAGCACGGCCACCTCCTCGTCGTAGGTGTCGGCCACCTTGTAGAGCATCGTGTCGAGTTCGCCAGACTCCTCGCCGACGTCGACCATGTTGACGGTGAGGTCGTCCACGACGCGCTTGTTGTACTTCAGGAGGTACATGAGGAAGCCGCCCACCGGTACGAAAGCGCCCCAGAAGAGCATCGCCACGGCATTGAAGGGCGGTACGGAAAACTCCTTGAGCGGCTTGGCGATGGCGTTGCCGTCGCGGATCGACTCGGACACCTTCCCGAAGAGCTTCTCGAACATCATGTTTCCCGAGGTCTCCTTCGTGATATTGAGGGCCTCGAGGATCGGCACACCGCTTGCGAGCAGCGTTCCCAGTGTGCGGGTCGACCGGGAGCAGATGTTCTTCTCCACCAACTGACCGAAGATCGGCACCTTGAGTGTGAAGAGGTCCCAGCCGAATCGGCCGTAGGGCACCATCGTGATCGCCTTGATCAAGAGGCGGATGCCGAAGGGAATGGCGGGAATCAGGTACCAGTAGTTGACGATGGCATTGGATATATCGATCAGAATCTGGGTCATCGGTGGCAACTCGGTGCCGAAGTCGTCGAAGATCTTTTTGAACTGCGGGACGATCTTCAGCATGATGAACGTCAGGATGCCGACGGCCACCGTCACCACCACGACCGGGTAGACGAGCGCGCCCTTCACCTTGCGCTTGAGCGACTGGCTCCGCTCCATGAACTCCGCGAGTCGCCGCAGGATCACCTCGAGGGCACCGCCCGCCTCGCCGGCACGGATCATGTTGCAGTAGAGACGGTCGAAGGCCTTGGGACTCTTGGACAACGCCTCCGAGAGCGTCGCACCGCCCTCGATCTCGTCGCAGACATCGAGGAGAGAGTTCTTGAGACGACCCGGCTTTTGCATCTGCGCGAGAATCTTGAGACTCCGCAGAATCGGCAGGCCGGCATCCTGAAGGATCGAGAGCTGCCGGGTGAAGAGCGTGAGGTCCTTCCCCTTCACCCCGCCGATCGCGAACGTCCTGCCCGGCTTCCTCTTTCCGCCCGCAGCGGCCGCGGTTCCTTTCTTGGCCTTGAGTTTGGTGACCATGTAGCCCATCGACCGGATGGTCGCCTGGGCCTCGGCCTCGGTGGTCGCCTCGAGGACGTCCTTGATCTCCTTGCCGGTTGCGGCGTCGATCGCCTCGAACTGGAATGTGGGCATGTGCTCAGGCCTCCAGGATCGTCTCGCGAATGACTTCATCGGCGGTGGTCGTGCCGAGGAAGATATTCTCCATGCCGGAATCTCGCAGGGTGATCATGCCGGCCTTCCTCGCGATGTTTCGGAGGTCTTCCGTCGAGGCGTTGCGGACCACCATGTCGCGAAGCTCGTCGCTCATCACCATCAATTCGTACAGGCCGAGGCGACCCTTATAGCCCGACTGTTTGCAGATGTCGCACCCCCGCCCGCGGTAGAAGGACTTCCCCACGACCTGGTCGCTCGTGATCTCGAGATCCGAGAGGACGTCGGCACCGGGGATCATCTCCTCGCGGCACTCCTTGCAGATCCTACGGACAAGACGCTGGGCCAAAATGGCCTCCACGGTCGCCGTGATGAGGAACGGAGCCACCCCCATGTCGCGCAGCCGGGTGATCGTCGAGGGCGCGTCGTTGGTATGCAGCGTGGAGAAGACCATGTGGCCGGTGAGGGCGGCCTGGACGGCGATCTCGGCGGTTTCGACGTCACGGATCTCGCCCACAAGGATGCGGTCTGGATCCTGACGCAGGATCGCCCGTAGGCAGGCGGCGAACGTGTTGCCGATCTCCGAATCGATCGGCACCTGCACGATGCCGTCGATGTCGTACTCGATGGGATCCTCCGTCGTGATCAGTTTGTCGTCGACCGTGTTGAGTTCGGAGAGGGCTGAATACAGCGTGGTGGTCTTGCCGGAACCCGTGGGGCCCGTCACGAGCACGATGCCGTTGGGGCGTACGATCACCTCGCGGAACTTGCGTTTGATCGCATCCTCCATGCCCAGTGTGTCGAGCGAGAGCGAGACGACTCCACGGTCGAGCACCCGCATGACCACGCTCTCTCCGAAGAGCGTCGGGAGCACGGAAACGCGCAGGTCGACTGGGTGGCCACCCACGTTCAGCTCGATACGGCCGTCCTGGGGCATGCGACGTTCGGCGATGTCGAGGTTGGCGAGCACCTTCACTCGGGTGGTGATCGCGAAGGCCAAGTGCTTGGGCGGCGGCACGATCTCCTGTAGCACGCCATCGATCTTCATTCGAATTCGAAATTCATGCTCGAACGGCTCGAAGTGGATGTCGCTCGCGCCGTCGCGGATCGCCATGAGCATCGTCATGTTGAGAAGCTTGCGGATCGGCGCGCTCTCCGCGAGGGCCTCCACGCTCGTCAGGTCCATCGGGCCGTCGGCCTGACCTGCGGCCGCCGCCGCGGCGGCAAGCGCCTCGTCCGCGTTCATCGTGTCGACGATCGACTCGACACTCTCCACCTCCGAGGAGTAGAGCTTCTCGATGATCTTGTCGATTTCGGCCGACGTGGCGACGACGATGCGGATGTCGTAGCCGAGTAGCGTGCGCAGCTCGTCGGCGATCAGGATTTTCTGCGGCTCGGCCGTCGCGATCGTGAGCCTGTCTCCGGATCGTTCGATCGGCACGACACGGTAGAGCTGGGCCATCGGCTCGCTGACAAGCGTGAGCACGTCCGGCGGGATCTGCCGGTCGTAAAGGGTGACGAAGGTCGTACCCCACTGCTCGGCCAGCGCCTCCCCAAGCTGCTCGTCGGTGTAGAAGCCCAGCGACAGTCCGACCTTGCCGAGCAGGTCACCGTCACGATTCTGCTGCTCCTCCAGCATCGTCTCGAGTTGTTTCTCGTCGACGAGTCCGAGGTCGAGCAGGATCTGTCCGATTCTCTTGAGAGCCATGGTTCGCTCAGACCTCCTTTCCACCCTTGGCGGGCTCGTCGAAGATTCCTCGCTTGGCATTGTTGATGCGAGCGATGAGATCGTCGGGGCTGTTCGATTTGGCGATCACGTTCTCCTCGAGAACCTTCCGTTCGTGCCAGAGCTTGAAGAGGTGGTCGTCGAGCAGCTGCATGCCCAGCTTCGCACCGGTCTGGATCGCGGAATTGATACGGAAGGTCTTGTTTTCACGGATGAGATTTCCGATCGCTGGTGTGACTACGAGGATCTCGTAAGCCGCGACCCGTCCTCCTCCGATCTTCGGGAGAAGGGACTGGCTCACGACGCCGATGATCGCCGTGGAGAGTTGGGTGCGGACCTGTTCCTGCTGGTTGGTGGGAAAGGCGTCGATGATGCGGTTGACCGTGCCCTGGGCGCCAGTGGTGTGAAGCGTGCCGAACACGACGTGTCCGGTTTCAGCGGCTGAGATGGCGGCCTCGATCGTCTCGAGGTCACGAAGCTCGCCGACGAGGATCACATCCGGGTCCTGTCGCAGGGCGCGTCGAAGGGCCTCCGAGAAGCTGGGCACGTCGGTGCCGATCTCGCGCTGGTTGACCGTGCTCTTCTTCGACTGGTGATAGAACTCGATCGGATCCTCGATCGTGATAATGTGATGGTCGTGTGTCTCGTTGATGAAGTTGATCAGGCTCGCGAGCGTCGTGGACTTGCCCGAGCCGGTGGGACCGGTCACGAGAAACAGCCCGCGAGGCCTACAGACCATCTTCTTGCAGACTTCCGGTACGCCGAGCTGCTCGGGGGTGAGCATCTTGTTGGGGATCTGCCTGAGTACCATCGCGATCGTGCCGCGCTGTTTGAACACGCTCACGCGAAAGCGGGCGAGGTCGCTGAAAGCGAACCCGAAGTCCGTGCCCCCCTTCTCCGCCAGTTCGGCCTGGCATCGCTCCGGTGTGATGGCCTTCATCAAACCGTTGGTGTCGTCGCCGGTGAGCACCTTGGTGTTCTGCGGCTTCATGCCGCCGTCGATGCGGAAGACCGGCGGCAGTCCGGCGGTGTTGTGGATGTCGCTCACCCCGTTTTTCACTGCGGCGGTCAGGAGTTTGTCGATCTGGATCGTGCCGACGGCCACCTTGGGTGTGGAAAAATCACGATCCGTCCCCATGCCAAGCGCGGCGGCAGCTTTATTGGTGGCGTCGTTGTTGGCCTGCGGGAGGTCGAGTTGCAATTCTTCGGAAGCAGGCTTTTCGCCGTCACCGTCCCCTGCATCACTCGTCAGCGACATCGACTTTGGTTCATCGTTCGCCTGTCGAATGATGAGCACATGTGTGCCCTCGTTGTTGAGCAACTGGCCCTTGCACCGGCCGATGGGCATGTCGAAATAGAAGCCCTTGGCGTCCGCGTTGGCCGGCATCAAGGCAGTAGCCATCGCCTGCACTTCTTCTGCAGGAATCGCCTTGGTCTTCAGCGGCCTCAGGCGGTCGTCGATCATGAGCATCGGTTCACGGCCGCCTGAAATTCGCAGTTCAGAGGCGCCGTTCTCGATTGCCACCTTCAACAGGCGGTCGATCTGGGCAACGAGCGCGCCTGAGGGCGTAGCAGTGCTCATGGAGTGTTTTCCGAGGATTTCATTGTGATCGTGATTGTGATCGTGGATCCATTTGTGACTCGGGCGGGGATGTCCACGCCCTCTCAAAAGGGTATCGGAAGCACCTCCCAGTGTGCCGTAAGAAACCACCGGCGCGCACCGCGTCGGCACACGGCCGTCCGCAGACAATCCCCCTCGCACCTGAGCACCGCGATCGTGGCGGCCGGTCGGGCCCCTGACAGCCGTCCAGCCACCAGGGCATTATGCGCTGAATTCGGCCGAAAGTCTCATGCTCGTGGCCCAATCGGCCGGACAGCCAGCGGGCAGGGGGCAGGACATATACTCTGCGGCCATGAAAGCGGCCATCATCGGCATCGGCGGCATAGCCCGGTTTCACGCCAGGGCCCTGCGGGACATCCCAGGCGTGGAGCTTGTCGCCGGAAGCTGCAGAACAGAGGAGAAGGGGCGGGCGTTCGCCGATGAGTTCGGCTGTCGGTGGTATCCAGACTTTCGCCGACTCTTGCGGCGGGAAAAGCCGGACTTCGTGACAGTGGCCACTCCTTCGGGCGACCATTTGCCCGTCGTGAAGGCTGCGGCACGGGCTGGGGTCCACGTCATCTGTGAAAAACCCCTCGACATCTCCCTCAAGCGGATCGACCGGATGCTCGCCGTCGCTCGGGCTGGCAGAATCAGCCTCGGGGCGATTTTTCCGCAGCGGTACAACCCGGTCGTGCGGGAGGTCAGGGAGGCGGCGACGGCCGGCCGATTCGGTCAAATCGCCACCGTGAACACATATGTCCCCTGGTGGCGGGACGACGCCTATTACGGCGCTGGTCGTTGGCAGGGAACCGCGGCACTGGATGGCGGCGGAGCCCTCATGAATCAGTCGATCCATGGGGTGGATGCGGTCGTCTGGATTGCGGCTGCGGCCAGCCCCGGTCTTGAGCCTGTGGAAAACCCGGTCGAAAGCGTCTTCGCCTTTACCGCCGTCCGGTCGCATGACCCCGAGCGTCTCGAGGTGGAGGACACATGTGTGGCGGTCCTTCGGCTGAAAAATGGCGGGCTGGGACAGATCCTGGCCGCGACGAGTCTTTTCCCCGGACATCTGAGGCGGATTCAGGTCGGCGGACGGGACGGCACGGCCGAGATTCTCGAGGAACAACTCGTCACCTGGCGTTTCCGAGATGAGACACCTTCCGATGCGCTCGTTCGTGAGCGGTTCGCCGGTGCCAGTCGTACCAGTGGCGGGGCCGCCGATCCCATGGCGATCGACTATTCCAACCACACCCGCAACTTTGCCGACTTCGTCGACGCCCTCAGGGAAGGCCGACAGCCCACGCTCGATGGGCTGGAGGGACGCAAGGCCGTCGCCGTCGTCGAGGCCTGCTACCAGTCAGCCCGCACCGGACGCGCCGCGAAGGTCAAGGATCCGGCATAGTCACGACCGGCACGTCGCATCGGTTTCGATATCCATTCATTCCCGCCGGATGTCCGGAAATGTTCCGTCACGCGATCTGCAATGAAACCTTCGCCGATTGGCCGCTCGACCGGGCGTGCGGTTTCGCGGCCGAATGTGGCTACACGGGGCTGGAGATCGCCCCCTTCACGCTCGGCGATCGGCCCACGGCGCTCTCGGCTGCCGAGCGATCCACGATCCGCCGCACCGTGGAGAGGGCGGGACTCGAGGTGATCGGCCTCCACTGGCTGCTCGCCAAGACCGAGGGTCTGCACGTTACGCATCCCGACGCCCAGGTACGCAGACGGACGACCGAGTATCTCGCCGACCTGGCGAGGCTGTCAGCCGATCTCGGCGGCACGATCCTGGTGTTCGGTTCGCCGAAGCAACGCAGCCTCACAGGCGGCGTCGATGCCGCGACCGCGATCGATCACCTCAGGGGAGTCTGCGAGGGACTCATTCCGACACTCGACGTGACGGGCACGCTCCTCGCTCTCGAGCCGCTCACTACGGCGGAAACGGACGTGCTGACGACCGCCGCCGAGACCTGCCGCTTGATCGAGACGGTCGATTCGCCTTTCGTGCGACTGCATCTCGACGTAAAGGCCATGTCGAGCGAGGACGAGTCGATTCCCGACGTGATCCGTCGCTCGCACCGGCACCTTGTCCACTTTCATGCCAACGATGCCAATCTCCAGGGGCCCGGGTTCGGTGACATCGACTTTCGTCCCATCTTCAAAGCCTTGGAGGAGGTGGCGTATCGGGGCTGGGTGAGCGTGGAGGTGTTCGATCTCTCACCGGGCATCGAGAGGCTTGTTCGCGAGAGCCTCGTCAACATGCTCGAGGCCGAGTCCGCCTGACCGCCGGTCGGGGGAATGGATGCCCGGACTACGATCCCGGACGTCGGCATGCGACCGACAGCTCAGTCGCGTTTCGAACCTGCATCGGTCGCGAACTGAAGTCGGGCCTGGTGGAGGACTTCCTCGATCACACGTGACTCGTCGGCCGTGCGGTTGCCGGCGGTCTTCTCGTCGAGCATTGCGATGGTGTCGATGAAGTGGCGGGCCGTGGGGAGATTGCGATGCGACTTTCCCGTGATGGGGTTCGGGATTCGGCCGAGTGCCATCAGCGCCTGCGTGAAGAGCGTGTGCACGAGAAACTCGAGCGTGGCAGGCGGCGGCGGTCGGTCGGCAAGGTCGCTCGCGACCTCGTCGGCGCGGGACTGTTCCCTGGATGGGTCGGAGTCTGGATCGGATGATTTGTCGGACTTGTCGGAGGACATTGGCGTACTCATGGTGCGCATGGGCGGCTTGTGATAACGACCGTTATCATACCGCGATGAGCGCTAACATCCTCGACGGCAAAGCCCTGGCTGCGCGGCTGGAAGCGAGCATTCGCGACGAGGTCTCGACGTTCTCGGGCATGTTCGGACGCACTCCGAGGCTCGTGGTCGTACTCGTGGGAGATCATGCCGCGAGTGCGTCGTACGTCGCCGCCAAACGGCGTGCGGCGGAGAGGATTGGGATCGACTCTATCGTCGTTCCTGCGGCAGCATCGTCCACGACGGCAGATCTCGTCAGGATCGTGAACGCCGTCGTTGCGGGCAGCCACGGTCGGGCCGACGGAATCCTAGTGCAACTCCCGCTGCCCCCCCAGGTCGACACGGTGGCGGTCCTCGATGCCGTGCCACCCGATCGCGATGTCGACGGATTCCATCCGATGAACGCCGGGCTTCTCTCGCAGGGGCGACCCCGCTTCGTCCCTTGTACGGCCGCCGGTGTGCAGCGATTGCTGATCGACGCCGACATCGCCACGGCGGGACGCGACGTGGTGATCGTCGGCCGCAGCGACATCGTGGGTCGGCCCCTTGCACTCCTGCTTTCGGCACGCGGGATCGGCGGCGACGCCACCGTGACGATCTGCCACAGTCGCACCGCTGACTTGGCCTCTCACACCCGCCGTGCCGACATCCTCGTCGTGGCCGCCGGGATTCCACGGCTCGTCAAGCCGGACATGGTGAAGCCGGGAGCGGCGGTCGTGGATGTCGGCATCAATCGCATCGAGGAGCAGGGTCGCTCGCGCCTGGTGGGCGACGTCGATTACGAAGGCGTGCGAGGCGTCGCAGGCTGGATCACGCCCGTGCCTGGCGGCGTTGGCCCACTCACGGTCGCCATGCTTATGTCCAACACACTTCTCGCGGCCGAACTGGCTGGGAATGGTTCTTGAGCACTCTCGTCGGACTCCGCCGTCGAGGCCGATCGAGGAGTCCTGAGCCATGTCGCTCAGTGACGGTTGTTCCCGGTTTTTCAGGCTTTCCGACCGCCCTTGTCTGGCCGGGGAAAGGCCTCTACCCTCCCACCCCGGTTTGCCGACACCCCCAGGACCAGGCGTCGCATGCGCGAATTCGTCAGAGCCCTCAAGGATGCCTCCCGCAACTGGCCGGTGCTGGCGGCCGCATTCGTCTGTTCGGCCGGAGTCGCGGCCCTTTGGGGGGCCCACATCGCGGCCCTGTTTGCGATTATCGAGGTGACGCTCAATGGCGAGTCGCTCCAGTCCTGGAACGACCGACGAATCCAGGAGACCAAGCAGCGGATCGCCGATGGTGAGGCGGAGCGGTCCAAACTTGAGGCCAGAGTGGCATCCGAACTCGAGGCGGGCCGGGAAGCAGTCGGCCCGAGGAATCGGCTCGACACGCTTTCGCTGAAGCTAGCGGGCGATCAGGCCTCGCTCTATTCCGCAGAGAAGCTGCGTCCTTGGCTGGCGAAGCTGCTGCCGAGCGATCCCTTCAAGACGGTTCTCGTGGTGGTGGCGTTCGTCGTCGTGAGCACCTTCATCAAACACATGCTGATGCTCGCTAGTGCGATGCTTGTAGGTTGGGTCGCGCTTTCCATCACCCGTTCGATCCGTCTGCGGATCTTCGATAAGGCGCTCGAACTCGACCGCCAGCAGTTCATGCGTCACGGTGCCAGCGGCTTCCTCGCCACGATCACGCACACCGCCGACATGCTCTCCCACGGGATCACGGCCGTCTACGGCGGAGCGATCACGGAGCCGCTCAAGATCCTCGCCTGCCTTGCCGGCGCGTGGTTCATCTCGTGGCAGCTCACCATCGCCTGCCTGATGCTCGCGCCGGTGGTCGGATTCCTCATGGTCTGGCTCAACAAGCAGATGCGAAACCTCTCCCGCCATGCGCTGCGGCGCGTCGCGGGATACCACCATGTGCTGCTCGAGGCGCTCAGCAACGTCCTCACCGTGCAGTCCTACACGATGGAACCCTACGAGAAGCAGCGGTTTCGCGACTGCACGAGCGAAATGCGGCGTCTGGCCCTCTGGCACACCTTCTACCACACGCTCGCCAACCCGATCACGGAGATCCTTGGCATCGGCATGGTCGCCACGTCGATCGCCATCGGTGCCTGGCTCGTCATCAATCAGGAGACGCAGATCTTCGGGATCACCATGACCGACAGGCCGATGACAGTGCCGGGCATCATGGTGTTTTTCGGCATGCTCATCGGTGCGAGCGATCCGGTGCGGAAGCTCTCCGGGATCATCACGGGATTCAACCAAGGCTGTGTCGCTGCTCACTCGCTCTATCCGCTGCTCGACACCCCCTCACGGCTCGTGCAGTCGTCGGAGCCGAGGCGGATCACGTCCCGCCATCGCCGGATCCGACTTGATCGCGTGTCCTTCAGTTACGACGGGATCGACACGGTCCTCAAGGATGTCGACCTTGAGATCGCCTTCGGCGAACGCGTGGCCATCGTTGGTCCGAACGGCGGCGGCAAAAGCACGCTCGTGAACCTCATCTGCCGCTTCTACGATCCCAACCGGGGTCGCGTCATGCTCGACGACGTCCCGCTGACGGAACTCGCCATCGACGACCTGCGTCGCCGGATCGCGATCGTCACACAGCAGACCGAACTGTTCAACGAGACCATTCACTACAACATCCGCTACGGTCGCTGGGATGCCAGCGATGCGGACATCGAGGCGGCCGCCCGAAAGGCGTTCGCCCACGATTTCATCTCGCAGTTCCCCGAAGGGTACCGAACCGTCGTCGGCCCCAGTGGATTCCGTCTTTCCGGTGGGCAGCGGCAGCGGATCGCCCTCGCCCGTGCCTTCCTGCGAGACGCAGAGATCCTCGTGCTCGACGAGGCGACGAGCCAGATCGATGCCGAGAGTGAGAAGCTGATACACGAGGCGCTCTCGGCTCATGTGCAGAACCGGACCGTGATCATGATCACCCACCGAGCGAGCACCCTGGCGTTGGCCGATTCCATCGTGCGGGTGGAGCACGGAGTCGTCACCAAGCGTTCAGCCGCCGAGGATGCCGAGGCGACCGAACGCCCTCAGCGGGAGAGTGGTCGGCGGCAGGTTGCCTGAAGATGTGAGCGCATGGCGGCGAGCATCCATCACTCGGCGATGGAGACCGATCAGATGGCGGCCGCTGGTGCCAAGCACCTGTAAACGGTGTACAGTCTTCAGTCATGGCGACAGAGATTCATTGCATCTGCGGCTACGTCGGGCCTTCGATCCAGCAGGGAAACCGCACGGTCTGTCCCATCTGCCATGCTGAGCCGGGCAAGGCATCGGCACCGGTTCCTTCGATCTCCACCATTGGACAACAGTGTGGCGATGGTCCTCGTCGGGGTGGATTCGTCCCGACTGGTGCAGTGGATGGGTTGTCGCACTATCGAATTCCCTGTCCAAACGGACATGTCAACAAGACGCCCGCGACGATGCTCGGAACCCAGGGAACATGCCCCAAATGCCATCAGCGGTATTTGGTCGACATTGCGGACAGCCTCGAATATCGCGAGGAGGCATCCCGGCGACAGGCGGTGATCGACGAGAAATTCGCCCGCAGATGGCTAGGGCGTGCGATCGTCGCGGCGGTGCTCGTGCTATTGTCGTTCGCTGGGATGATCGGCTACAGCTTTTACACTGCTCGTCGCCGCCGAAAGCAGCGCTGACGGTTTCAGAACAGCCGCTACGGAGGCAGCGAGGAGGCTACTCGCGGTTTGAAAGCCGGTCGTTCCACGCGGATGCGGCCCGAGGCAGGTATTCCATCGGCTCGAAACTGTCGCGGACGACTTGCCGCAGCCAACGCACGTCCGGGCCGGCACCGCCGCGGGGAGCGAGCTGAACGAGGAGATTTCCGATGGCGGTGGCCTCGACCGGGCCTGCGATCACCGGGCGGTCGGTGGCATCGGCGATGAGCTGACAAAGGAGCCGGTTCTGCACGCCGCCCCCCACGAGGTGCACCCTGCCGATCCTTCGACCGACAAGGGTGTCGAGTCGGCGGATCGTTTTACGGCAGCCAGCGGCCACGCTCTCGAGCGCCGCTCGAATCACCGCACCGGTCGACTCCGGCATGGCCTCACCCGAGCGGCGGGCGAGTGCCCGAATGGCCTCCGGCATGTCCGCGGGGGCGACGAGGGACGGATCATCCGGGTCAAGCACCGTCGCCAGCGGTGGGCTCTCGACCGCGAGCGACGTGAGTTGGTCCCATGTCCAATCTTTCCCCTGACGTTGCCAGGCGGCGCGGCACTGCTGCACGAGCCATAGCCCGCAGACGTTCTTGAGGAGCCGCGTGGTGCCGCCGATGCCCCCTTCGTTGGTGAAGTTCCGCGCCCGGCAGGCCTCGGTGACGAGCGGCCGGTCGAGTTCGGCCCCCACGAGGGCCCACGTGCCGAGGCTCACGTAGCACCAGTCCGGTCGGCTGCTCGGTGGCTCCTCGGCCGGCACCGCCGCGACGGCACTGGCCGTGTCGTGCGTTCCGGGCACCACCACGCGGGCGGCATGCAGGCCCGTCTCGGCGGCGACCTCCGCCCGCACGGGCCCGAGGTCGGTGCCGGGGTCGGTGAGGGGGCCGAAGATCCGCCGAGCGAGCCCGAAGCGTTCGAGCATCTCGAACGCCCAGTCGCCCCGACGCGGGTCGTAGCACTGCGTCGTGGAGGCGTTGGTTCGCTCGTTGCTCGCACGCCCGGTCAGCAGCCAGTGGACGAGGTCGGGAATCATCAGCATCCGATCAGCGGCTGCAAGCACGCTGGAGCGGGCACGCTCGAGCGCCAGGAACTGGTAGAGCGAGTTGATCTCCATGAACTGCAGGCCGGTGGACGCGAAGATCTGGTCCCTGGGCACGATCTGCTCTGCGGCGGCCAGCACGCCGCGGGTGCGGGCATCGCGGTAGCACACCGGGTTGGCGAGCAAGGCACCGTCGGCGCCGAGAAACGAAA
>JBJTBB010000069.1:0-3840 GCA_046091125.1 Planctomycetaceae bacterium | reverse complement strand
GCCACACCGAAATCAATTACCTTCGGCTGTCCGGATGAATCCACGAGCACATTGCCCGGCTTGAGGTCGCGATGGATCACTCCCTTTTGATGGCCGTGGGCGACCGCCTCGCAAACCTTGCAGAAGAGCTGCAGCCGGTCCTGCGTGGAGAGCTTGTGCTGCTCGGCATACTGTGTCAGCGACGTGGCGTTGGGGATGTACTCCATCACGAAATAGGGAACCGCCTGGCCCCGCACCATGTGGGTGCCCACTGAGTGGATATGAGCGATGCCCGGATGACGCAGCCGGCCGAGCACCTGCGCCTCATACTCAAACCGCTTGAGCATCGCCGGGGTTGTAACGCCAGGCTTTATCACCTTCACGGCCACGGGCCGACGTGGCTTCCGCTGGCGACCCTCGTACACGCGGCCCATGCCACCATCCGCTATGATCCGCACGATCAGGACACCCCCCACCTCCGTGCCAAGAAGCGTTTCGCTCGTCGACTGCCTCGGCATGTCGCCGAATGCTGCGACAAGATTCGCCGCGGGCGATGATCCGTCGGCTGGCGGTACCGTCACGTTGGGGTCTGGGGCGTCGTCGTCGCCGCAACGTGGTTCGGTCGTCATCGGGTCCTCCAGTGGAGGAATATAGCCGTGCCTCGTGGGGAACCACAGTGTTTTACAGCGCCACGATCGGTTGGCTGAGACGAAAATGCCCGGGGTCGGAAGAATGCCGTTTTGCCATCCGCATTCCGACGCCCACTGCCGGTGGGCAAGCCAATCCACGACACAAGAGCGTCTTTGGCCATTACGGATTCGATGGATTTCGAGAATTCTTCACGCGGCGAGGAAACTACGCAGCACCTGGAATGAGAAAAACAATGTTTTCCATTGTTTTTCAATACGCCCGGCTGGACTCGAACCAGCGACCCTGGGATTAGAAATCCCATGCTCTATCCAACTGAGCTACGGGCGCGAGGAATCTGCCAGAGTTGGAGGCACTCGTTCTCTCCATCGTACGGGATTGCCCTGAGGCCCCCGGTTGACGATCGAAAAGCCCACAACTCCAAAAGGTTGTTTTACCACGACCAGCTCACCGTCTGCCGGTGGGCGGAATCGTCCCTAAAAGGTGACTCCAGGGGCCGGCCAGACGGCTTGCTGGGACGGCCTAAGCTCCCTATCGTCCCGCCGTGCGTCGCGTCATGTGTCGGTGTCTTTCTGGCGAATCCAAATCCGGCTTCATTGTTGCCGCACGCATGTGCCTCGCCATTATGATGGTGCACAAGGGGCTTTCTGCAGAGCCACAATCCCCGCCAGCGCTTGCAGCAACGGAGATTCGGACGGAGGCCGAGCCTCAAGCCCCGTTTCGGATCGCACTTCTGCCGCCAGTCGAGTTCAACCTCGAGGAGGATGCATACTCGAGTGAGCCGATTGCCGATGCCGATCCACGCGAGACTCCGAAACGGCGAGGTGGGCCTCCGTTCGGTGCCGCTGCCCCCATCTCGCTCGGAGGTTTTTGGGTGGCGCCGACACCAGTCGTGGAACAGCCCACCACGCTCGGCATGAACGCCAGTTTCGCGAGGGTTGCGATCCCCCTCAGACGCCCGATCGATGGAGACTCTCTCTGGATCGGCATCGGAAAGTTCAGCCGGATCGAATTAACTGGTAGCGCGATCCTCGAGGACTCGGGAGCCCCCATCCCAAGCGACCTGTGGCTCGTTGAAACCGGCCTGACGCATGTGCGACCGCTGACTGGCGGTGGAACGTTCGGCGGCACGTTCCTCTTTGGCTCGGCCAGTGATCGGCCGTTCCATGCCGGCCGCGACCTCACACTCCGACCCATGAGGAAACTCACCGCTCGCCATTTTGCGAAAGTGTCCGCTCCCATGAGCGGCTCTGAGTATCCAAAAAGCCTGCTTTTCGGAACCACACGAACGAAACCCTCATGTACTCCGTACATAGTGTTGAAAAGCCGGCATGTGTCCGGCAGGCCGCCTTCTTCCGATAGTCGAGGCTTCAACCATGGAACGGGACGACCTCCTCGCTCTCTGTGATCGCTTCGTTCGTCGTCGGGATTCTGGAAGCGAACCGCCGGTGAGGATCATCGTGACGAGCTATCGTCTCGGTGACATCAGCGAGAGCGAGAAAAACTCTTTGCTCGCCTATGTAAGCGACCCCGAGGACGAGCATGTCGCAGACTGGATGGATGTTCGATTCGAATGCGACGTCCAAGCCGACACGTGTTCGAAGAGTTGGTGATTTTCACTTGATTCTCCGCCACTGGTCTGCAGCCCCGCCAGGAAGAGTTATGGCTGAGAAGACCGGCAGGCTGGCGAACCTCGGCATGCCGCGTGCTCCTTGCTGATCGGAGAGGAAGTCCAGACGCCACGGTGATCGCCATGACGAATTGGTCATAGGCGGACGGGATAGCGAAAGCCTGTTGCCTCAATCCCTCTCGAGCGGACAGGCATGCGAATCGGCTCCACCCCGTTCGCCTTCGCGCTGGTCATCAGAATCTTCACGATTCAAGCCACCGGAGCAGTCGAATGGGAGGATCTGCATACCGATCGGGAGGCTTTCACACCGTCAACATTCATCGAGGACCGCGGGAGCGTGCTCGTGGAGACATCCTACGTCTTCATCGAGAATCGACAGGGTGGGCCGACCAACAATCTGCCGGAATTGCTCCTCAGGATCGGTGGCGGCGACATCATGGAATGGCGGCTTGGCTTGAACTATTCGATGGGCTCACAGGGTAATGTCGTCACCAACGTAGAGGTCGGTGAGGCGCCGATCGATGGCCACACGCTCTACGAGTCGAACGTGCTCTACGGCTTCAAGCTGCGGACAAGTCGGCAGTCCGGCATCCTGCCCGAAAGCTGTTTCCTGATGGAAGCCAGCACACCCTGCTATGGCGAGCAGTTTGGCACCATCCCGGTGGCCACCCAGGTGTTCGGATGGCAGTTGACTGGCGGCTACAGGATCGACGCTGCGATCCGTTATTCGTACGTCGAGGGAGAGACGACGTGGTTTAACCGCTGGAGCCCCTCGGTGGTGCTACGGATACCGGTCACCGAACGGCTTGAATGGCACGCGGAGTATTTCGGCACGTTCACACATGGGCTGCCCAACGACGTCAACCGTCCGTTCGCCAGTCCAGGTATGCACATCATGCTCGCCCCACGCGTCGAAGCAGGAATACGGGTCGGCTGGGGACTCACAGTCGATGCCGCCGATTTCTTCTCCGACGCCGGGCTCGCCTGGCGTTTCTGACGCTGCTCTCCCGATCCACACACGGCATGCGAGGTTACCCGTGGATCGCCCGCCCTCCCGCGGCGAGGGCTGCTTCCTTCAGGGTCTCGGGAAGCGTGGGATGGGCGTGGCAGACACGCGCGATGTCATCGGCCGTCGCACCAAACGCCATCGCTGCGGAAGCCTCGGCGACGATCGTACCCGCCTCCGGTCCGATGATGTGCACGCCCAGAACGCGGTCGGTGGAGGCGTCCGCGAGTACCTTCACTTTCCCGATCGTATCGCCGAGCGTTCGCGCCCGGCCATTGGCACGAAACGGAAAGACTCCTTTCTTGAACGCGACACCCTCGGCGAGGAGCTGCTCCTCCGTCTTGCCGACCGCTGAGATCTCCGGGTGGGTAAAGACCACAGCCGGCACCAGGTCGTAATCGACATGGGTCCATCCACTGATCATGCCATCGACGCAGGCCACGCCATCCTCCTCGGCCTTATGGGCGAGCATGGGACCCGGAATGCAGTCACCGATCGCCCAGACACCACGGGCCGCCGTGCGAAAGCTGTCGTCCACCGGGATGAATCCTCTCCTGTCCAACTCGATGCCCACCGT
>JBJTBB010000068.1:0-4221 GCA_046091125.1 Planctomycetaceae bacterium | reverse complement strand
GTCTCGCCCCACGGTCATCAAAGACGGAGTACCGGGACCGACAGTCCCTCGAATCATCCATCGGCACGAATTAGGCGACGACAGCCCGAACCGGCCCTGGTTGTGGGCTGTAGCGATTGTTCCGTGAGGATGATCGAGAATGACGATCCTCGGCTGACCCGTTTATTTGCCTCGTAAGATCCCCTGCCCCTCAACAAAATCACCACAATCTGACGGTGGCGTCAAGTCTTCGGTTCTTGGGCGAGCCAGGAACGGTTACCTGACCTCGGGATCAAAGGCTCCGAAAACCGCGGCTGCTTCCGGAGAAAGCCCGTGATTGTGTTGGAAAACCACAGGGAAATGGGGGTGTTGCGAATCGGCTTCGATCACGAGCGGAGCGATGTATCGGGCTTCAGTCCATCCAGCCGCTGCGAGACGGACTGACCGCTCCCGAACCCGGGCAGCCATTCCGCCCCCCTCGATTTCAAGCCGCCTGAGCATCGACGGCAGGGGTTCGCCACCCCCACGAAGCGTGCTCTCGATCCAACTGGCGTGCTGAGATACGCGGATGTAAATGCCCGTCGTCCCGTAGTGGCCGTCGAGAAGGGCAAGGGGTCTGATGCCGCCGGATACGACGCCCGCGATACGGAAGCTGCTTCCTGACTGGACGAAGGCCGCTCCGCCGCTGTCGCCCGGGGCGGCGGTGTATTCAAGGTGCCGTGCCGTGGGAGCTCCAAGAGTGCTCCGATCGCCCCGTGGGCTGTCGACGTCGTAGAGACGTGTCCGTGGGGAGCCAACATCCAACCGGCTTACGCTCCCCAACCGGATCGAAGCCTGGGTGGCATCGAAAACGTTTTGACCGGCCCTCAGCGTTCCGACTGCGCCCGTACTGCCCGTGCGACCGGTTCCAGTCGTCCCGAAGCCAACGGTCGTGAAAACCTTGCCGATTGAGTTCGCCGATGTCTCGAGGACCGCCGGCTTGACCCCCACCACGGGTGTTTGAAGTTTCATCAGTGCAAGGTCATAGCCGGATTGCAGACTGAATCCTCCGGTGATCCATCCAGAATGAACGTAGACTTCTTCGACTCGGATGGGATGGCTCACCAGCCCGTTGGGCGTGCTGATCACGAACGTTTGGGAAGTGTTCGGGCCATGCTCGGTGATGGCGCAGTGACCAGCCGTCAGAATCCAATCTGGAGCGATCAGGGTCGCTGATCCGGTGCCGGTCCCACTGATGACGAGTCGGCCGCTTGCCGCAAACGCCGGGTTTTGTGCCATTCCGGTGTAAACCGAATCGCTTCGATCATCCCGAATGACGCCCGCCCAACTGCTGGCGGATAGTCCGGCAAGAATGGCAGAAGCCACGAGAGCCCTAGGGATTCTCACGCTGACAACTCCCCTTTTTGGATCACTTCAAGACGCGTTTTTCGCGAACCCCCAACACTTTTGAGGCTAGTAAACGATTGCCAAGCCGTCAACGAATCGGCCGCGGAACGTTCGTCGCTTGAATGAATGGAGGCTCAGAGCTTGAAATTGAATGTCTGCCAGACGAGCCGCAAAAGCCACTGGCCGACCGTTCGGCTGCCGACCCGGATCTTGGCAGAACCCCTCATTCCGGGGGTCATGAGGCCTTGATCGTCATCGAGGTGGCTCGAGACCTCGTAATGGGTCGAGATGGGCCGCTCACGGCCCGACTCGTCGGTCTCGGTGGGCACCTGTCCTCCCGCCTTGACGCTCAATCGCTCGGGCGCCGTGAGCACGCTCGTTTCGGCGATCGTGTCGACTGTCGCCCTCAGCGTTCGGGAGGGGAACGCATCGAGCTTGATGTCGACCAACTGTCCCTTAGCGACGAATTCCATCTCGGATTGGTCGACGAGCATCACGGCCTCGAGTTCGTGCGGCAGACCAATCTGGCAGAGGATCGTGCCCTGCTCGAGCGTGGCCCCGACATTTTTCCGGTCGAGCGGCTGTCCGCTCCAGCCTGGGAGAGTGTCGGTCTGGGGATCCTCTTTCCGGATTGCAGGGGGCGGCAGCACGACTCCCGCCCGCGGAGCGGTCCGCACGAGTTCGGCCAGATCCCCGCGCTTCTGTTCGAGCTGCTCCTCGAAGCTCGCGAGCGACTCCTCGACGGTGCCGATCTCGAGCCCGGCTGCTTCGTCCGTGAATCGCTCCCGTTCGAGCGCATGCAGCCTTGATCGGTACTGCTCCGCCTTGCCTTCCAGATCGGCGATCGCGAGTTCGAGGTCGATGTTCGACAGTCGTACTAATTCCGCCCCCGCCTCGACCTCGTCACCCGGCTCCACCGAGCGGCCCTCGAGCCGACCGGTGACCGCCACGTAGATCGTCTCCGGAGCCCTGGGCCGCAATTCGACCGCACACCAGACCCGCTGGGGGAGCGGAATGAGGGCGATGGCCGCGGCCACGCTGCCAACGACGGCCGATGTCCACGCCAGATTCACGGTTTTCACCTCGTCCATCCTCCCAGGAACCCTCAGGAACTTCACCATACCCGTGATCGGCCGGATCACGAGCCCCCACAAGGCCGTCATGGCCATCGCCTGGCCGAGCACCTCGAGCCGGTAAGGTTCGAGCACCTTCCAGACGAAGAAGAAGATGGAGGCCGTCACGAGCCAGCCGTAGAACGCCGAGGCCACGGCATAGATCGCAAACAGATGCCGATTGCGCTGGGGAAGGAACGGATCCTCGGGCTGCTTGATGCCAAGGCACCACTTTGTGGCCAGGCGTGAAAGGATGCTCGTCGACTTCTGCTTGAGGTTCGGAATCTCGAGGATGTCGGAGAGGATGTAGTAGCCGTCGTATCGCAGGAGCGGGTTCGCGTTGAAAAGGATCGTCGAAACGCTCGAGACGAACATCACATCGAGGCACAGCTGGTTGAAGAACCCCTCCCGCGTGTTCCACCAGAGAAATGTCGCGATCGATGCGATGATCACCTCGACGTACATTCCCGCCGCACCGATGGCGGCCCGCTGCCACTTGGAAGGCAGCATCCAACTGTCGGACACGTCGCAGTAGAGGCAGGGCGTGAACACGAGGAGCATCACGCCCATCTCATGGCATTCGCCGCCGAAGTGCTTGCAGGAAAGGCCGTGGCCGAACTCGTGGATGACCTTCGTCACGCCCAGGGCGATCGCGAGCCAGAGCCAGTTGCCAGCCGCGAAAAACTGCTGGAACTCCGGCAGTTTCGAGCGGAAAGTGTCGAAATTCACGAGCACGAGCAGGGCGGCTGAGCTCACGTGGATGCTCGCCCCGATCAGCGCTGCCCTCGTGAAGAGCCAGCCGACATAGGGCGCGAGCCACTCGAGTACGCGATCGGGGTCAAATCCCCGGAAACGCATCGCCATGACGTTTGAAAACCAGGCGATCCACTGCCGCCAGATCCGCTGTCGCCGCCGTTCGAAGAGCTGGGGGCCCTGGCCTGGCCGATCGCCGATGACGAGGCCCGAACGGTGCAGCGTGGCCACGAATCGGGCAAGTTCATCAAGGCCGATCCGCCGTGGCGGGAACTCCTCCTCGAACCGCTCCTTGAGCTGTTCGAGGCTACTCTTGCCGTCGAGCATGCCCAGAAGCGCGTACTCCTCGGGCCGGAATCGAAAGTAGGCAAGCGAGATCGGATCCTTGACGACCCACCAGACCTGGCCCTGATACACCTGCCGCGTCGTGACGAGGTCGCCTCGACGGCGGAGGCCGACAGGACGGGTCGTACTCGAGCGGAAGGCGTCGGCTGCGGTCGACATGGGCACCACCGCGGAGCCGAGGCCCGCTTCAGGTCGGGTCGTTCACCGGACGTCGCCCGGGCCGCGTTCGGCGACGACCGGGCCGGGCGGAAGGGCCGCCGAGCGGGCGGGAAGGGGCTGCCGCTTCGAGTGAACCTGCATCGTGGCGGACTGGCCGGGCCTGAGGATCCAGGCTCCTTCCCCCTTTTCGCGACGATTCGGAACCTCCGCCCACACGCGGTAGTCGCCACCGCTTTCCACGATCGGGCTCGTAAAGACGATGCGCCCTTCGAAAGCCTCCCGGCGCCGATCGGCGAGCACGACTTCCACGGTCACCGGACGGTCGCGGACGCTTTCCGGATCCCACTTCGCGGAGTCGACATAGCCCTCCACCCGGAGCGTATCGGTTCGAACCACCCGGGCGAGCGGATCGCCCGGCTGCATCCATTCGCCAAGATTTGGGAAGACCTGGACGACGATGCCGTCGATCGGAGAGGTGATCCGCCTC
>JBJTBB010000067.1:0-6772 GCA_046091125.1 Planctomycetaceae bacterium | reverse complement strand
GGCATATCACCGACATGCTGATGGGCGACCTGTTCGACGGGAAGGTGGACGCCATCGTTGGCCCGCTCGACGAGATGCGTCGTGAGTCGGCCGCGCTCAGCCGTTGACGACGTTGCGGTCACGCCCCTCGGCGAAGGCCTGCACGTTCTGGGCCACTTCGAGAATCAATCGTTCACGGGCCCTGCGGGCGGCCCAGGCGATGTGCGGCGTGATGAGGCAGTTGGTTGCCGAGAGCAGAGGGTTGTCCGGTCGCGGCGGCTCGGTCGAGAGCACATCGAGTCCGGCCCCGGCGAGCCTTCCCTCACGGAGTGCATCGGCAAGGGCCTGCTCGTCGACGAGCCCGCCCCGGGATGTATTGATGAGATAGGCGGAGCGCCGCATCAAGGCGAGACGCTCGACGGAGACGATCCTGACGGTGTCGGGTGTGAGCGGGCAGTGGAGGCTTACCACGTCGCTTTCCCGGAAGAGCGTGTCGATGTCGACCAGTGGTGTGCCGTCGTCCGCCTGGTGCGATTTCCCGCGACCGCAGGCGATCACACGCATGCCGAACGCCTTACCCACCGCCGCCACCGCACGGCCGATCCTCCCGTAGCCGAGGACACCCAGCGTGAGCCCGGCGATCTCCACCAACGTGCCATCCCAGAAACAGAAGTCCGGGCAGGCCGCCCATCGTCCGGCGCTGACGAGTGTGGCGTGGTGTCCCGTGCGATTGGTGAGTTCCAGCAGGAGCGAAAAAGTCGCTTGAGCCACGTCCGGCGTGCTGTACTCAGGCACGTTCATGACCGGGATTCCGCGGTCGCGGGCGGCGGACAGATCGACCGCGTTGGTTCCGGTTGAGAGCAGCGAGACGGCTCGAAGGCTTGCAAGCGAATGAATGACGTGCCGGTCGAGGATCGTCTTGTTGGTGATCACGACATCCGCCCCGTTGGCGCGTTGCAGAATCTCCTCCGGAGAGGTTCTTTCATGGATGGTGCATGGCCCCAGGGCGTGCAGCGGCGCCCAGGAGAGATCGCCCGGATTGGTCGTGTAGCCGTCGAGGATGACGATTCGCATGTCGGGTGTTATACCCGCGTCCTACAGCCGTCTCGGAGGTGCTCGACCGATGGATATGTTCTGGATTTCGATGGCCGCTGCTGCGGGCTGTTGTATCGCCCTCCAGGCATCGGCCAACGGCTCGCTGCGGGGCAACCTCGACAGCCCCTACTTCGCCGCCTTCTTTTCGATTTGCGGCACCATCCTGACCGCAGTCGCCTTCATGCTGGTGGTCCGTCCGCACCCGCCGAGCCTCGCGGACGTGCGATCGACGCCCTGGTGGAACTGGATCGGGGGGCCTCTCGGCGCGCTGATCGTGCTCTCGGGTGCGGCGGTGATCCCGAAGGTTGGTGCGGCGACGTTCATCGCGGCAGTGGTGGGGGGGCAATTGGCGCTCTCTCTGGTACTCGATCACTTCGGATGGATGGATCTCGCGCGGCAGCCATTATCGGCCGGACGGCTGCTCGGGGCTACGATGGTCTTCGTTGGGGTTCTTCTCGTGAAGTATCTCTAGTAACCGGTCGGTTGAGGCGAGCCATCCGACGAGAGCGGGGCGGGATATCCGAAAGGTCGACGAGTCCATGACCGCCAGGTGTGGCCTCACGAGCGGTTGCTCGATGCCCATGCGGCCCGGGTTGGCGTGGGTGATTCATCTTGACCAAGCCCCCGGGGCCTTCGACTCTCCCCGCCCCCGCCAGCGGTCGATCCGCAGCTGCGAGAGACAGCGGAACGTGTGGCAGATGACTGCCCGAGGCCGGTGCCGGGGTCAGGAAGGATCCCAACCGCATGCTGCGATCACCCAATCGCCGCTTTTGTCCCTGCGTGATCCTCGCAATCGTCGCGGTGACGGCGCGCGCGGAGGAACGCCCTCCCCGCACCGCGTCCCGCGCGATGTCCTTGGCCGTCCCGCTTCCTCCGGTGGAGCCGGCGAACCCATCGCCGCTGGCGGAGCACCTCCTCGGGGAGGACTTGTCGCGGCAGACGACGGCCGAGGCCGCCCTCAAGAGCCACGGGTGCGTCAGCTGTCATGTCGGCGTCGGGGACATGCACCGGAGTCCCAACGTCAGGCTCGGATGCACCGACTGCCATGGCGGGAACGCCAACGCCTTCACCAAGCATGCGGCCCACGTGCATCCCTGTGAGCCACAGGCCTGGCCCGGATCGGCGAACCCACAGCGGTCCTACACGTTGCTCAACCACGAATCGAAGGCATTCGTGCGGTTCGTGAACCCGGGTGACCTGCGCGTGGCCCATGAAACCTGCGGTGGCTGCCATTCCTCGGAGGTGCTGCAGGTCGAGAAGAGCATGATGACCCACGGCTGCATGCTCTGGAACGCCGCGCTCTACAACAACGGTTCGATTCCAAATAAGCAGGCTGCCTACGGTGAGAGTTACAGTCCCGATGGCGTCGGGCAACGACTGCAGACCGTTCCTTCGCCCACCAGTCACGAGACCGACTTCGAGGCGATCGTCGGATGGCTCGAACCCCTGCCGCGATTCGAGCGTCAGCAACCCGGCAACATCCTCAGGATCTTCGAGCGCGGCGGAAGGTTTCGGCCGGAGGTGGGCAACCCTGAGCGGCTTGATGAGAACGGCCGCCCCAGGACCAGGCTCTCGAACCGTGGCCTCGGCACGGAGAACCGAACCGACCCGGTCTTCGTGAGCCTCACGAAGACGCGGCTGCTCGATCCGACGCTCAACTTCCTCGGCACCAACGACCAGCCGGGAGACTATCGCTCGAGCGGTTGCACCGCCTGCCACGTGATCTATGCAAATGACCGCTCTCCCGTACACGCTGGTCCGTACGCTGTGTACGGCAACCGCGGCACGAGCTTCTCGAACGACCCCACGATTCCCAAAAACGAAAGCGGCCACCCGATTCACCACCGATTCGCGCCTGGCAACGGCGTTCCGACGAGCCAGTGCATCGTCTGCCACATCCATCCCGGCACGACGGTGATGAACAGCTACATCGGCTACATGTGGTGGGACGAGGAGACCGATGCGGAACTGATCTACCCGCGTCGACAGCGGTATCCGACCAGCGAGGAGGCGATCGCCAGCCAGTTCCGGAATCCCAACGAGTCGGCCGCGAAGAACCTGCTGTCCGATCCGGAGTTCCTCGCCAATCTCAGCGATCTCAACGATCGAACCGGCCAGACGCAGTTCGCCGACTTTCATGGTCACGGCTGGGCCTTCCGGGCCGTCTTCAAGCACGATCGGAGCGGGATGCTTCTAGACCATCGGGGGGACCCCGCGGCCCTGACGGGCAACGACGGCCTGCGCGAGGCGGTGCGGGTCCCCGAACGAGTGCGGGAGGTCTACCGTGGCGCCGATCAAAAGACGCGGGCGCAGGTGCGGCTGGAAGAGGCGGCCGTCGCCAGATCCCGCGACGGCCTGCCGGTGCACCTGATGGACATCCACATGGAGAGTGGGATGCACTGCGTGGACTGCCATTTCGTGCAGGACATGCACGGAAACACCAAGCTTTATGGCGAAGTCCGCGCGGCGATCGAGATCACCTGCGTCGATTGCCACGGCACCGTCGACCGAATCGCGACCCTGCGCACCCGCGGACCGGCGAGCGACACCTCCAGCCCCGAAGGCGGTCGCGATCTGCGGACGCTGCGAACCCCCTCGGGCAAGCGGCGGTTCGTGGTTGAGGGGGATCGGATCTGGCAGAACTCGATGGTTGAGGAGGATCTCACATGGGAAATCACCCAGACGAAGGCCACCCTCGACCCTGCCAGCGACGATTACAACGCGCTGTCGTCATTCGCCAAGACGGTCCGCGTGGCCGAAGACGGCGTGATGGAGTGGGGGGGCACGTTCGATCGGGAGCGGTGCGCACACCGAAACGAACGGATGAACTGCATCTCCTGCCACAGTTCCTGGAACCCCAGTTGTTTCGGATGCCACCTCCCGCAGAAGGCAAACAAGAAGGCCCCGTCGCTGCACTATGAGGGGGACGTCTCCAGGAATCTCGTCGCCTACAACTTTCAGACGCTTCGGGACGACGTGTTCATGCTGGCCCGCGACGGCAATGCCACGGGGAATCGTATAGGGCCGTCGCGATCGAGCTGCGCGATCCACGTCGGCTCGTACAACGGCCTGCGAGAATCGATCTACGTCCAGCAGCAGACGATCTCCGCGGAGGGCCTCAGTGGCATCGCCTTCTCGACCAACGTTCCGCACACGGTCCGCGGAGGCCCGGACAGGTCGCTCCCGCGCGACCTGTCCGCGTATCGTCCTGGAACGCACGAGACGAAGATGTGCACCGACTGCCACGTCTCGAAGCATGATGACAACAACGCGATCATGGCCCAGTTGCTCATGCAGGGCACGAACTACACCAACTTCATCGGGCGCTACTGCTGGGTCGGTCTGGGGGAGGGCGGCGTGGCGGGGGTGGTGGTGACGGAGCAAGAGGAGCCGCAGGCCGTGATCGGCAGTTCGTTCCATCGCACGGCGTTTCCCGACCATTTCGAGCGGCACGCCGCGGCAGACGGCATCCTCGCCGATGCCCACCACCACGCCCCGGGCGACGTGGCGGAACGAATCGTGAATCCTTTCCGCTCGCGGGAGGTGCTGCAGGTGCAGGCCCGCGGCGAATACCTGTACGCGGCCTGCGGCGCGGATGGTCTGCGCGTCTTCGACATCGCGTTCATCGACGACAAGGGCTTCTCGCAGCGGATCACCTCGGCGCCCGTGTCACCGCTGGGGCAGCAGTTCTATGTGCGGACCTCCTACGCGACCGGCGTCGCGGCACCTGCCACCACGGCCCCCGACCCGACCCGTACGCACGACCCCGCCAATTTCGAGCAGCCGGTACCCCCGCTCTCCGGAGACCTCAACGTATCCGACCTCGAGGAGGGGCTCGTGCTCGTCGGGGCGGGTACGCTGCTCGACGGCAACCCGCTGAATAACTTCCTCAAGCGGGAGGTGACCTTCAATCCGGGAGGCATCCTCAACGGGGCGAGGAGCGTCACGATCACCGGCACGAACGCCTGGATCGCCTGTGACGCCGGCGTCGTCGTCGTCTCGCTCGACGATCCCAAGTGCCCGCGGGTAGTGACGGTGCTCGGTGCACCGCACGTGGTGCGGCCCAGGTCGGTCGAGGTCCAGTTCCGCAACGCCTTCGTCTGCGATGCCGAGGGATTCAAGACCTTCGATATCACCGACCCCACCAATCCGATTCCCCTGGCGGTGGTGCCGCTGGCGACAGCCCGTCGCGCGTACGTGGCCCGGACGCGGGCCTACGTCGCGGCAGGCTCACAGGGAATCGTGATCGTCGACGTCGAGAAACCAGGCGAGCCGTTCATCGAACAGGTGTTCGATGCAGGAGGATGCCTCAACGACGTTTACGACGTCAAACTCGGTATCACCTATGTCAGCGAATTCGCCTACGTCGCCGATGGACGCAATGGGCTGCGGGTCGTGCAACTCACCGGTCCGGAGACACCGGGCAACGCTGGATTCAGTCCTCGGCCGACGCCTCAACTGGTGGCGACGTATCCCCAGACCCGTGGAGGCGTCGCGGTGTCGGTTTCGGAAGGGGTGGACCGCGATCGTGCGGTCGACGAATCCGGCAATCAGTTGTCGGTGTTCGGGAGGGTTGGTGCGCGTCCGCTCGACCTCGAGACACAGCGGCGGATGTATCTCCGGGAGGGACGAATCTGGAAAGCGAGCGACGATCCATTCGATGATGCGCTCTACCGCTGGCTCGACCCGCGGTAGCGGGAGAACCAGTTTCGGATGAAACGAGGCAGCTTCCGCGGGCTCAGGGAAGTCGTCGGAGATTGTCCTGGAAGACCTGCGGATCGAAGGCTTCTGGACCACCGGCATCGACCGGAAATTGCAGGCTCCTCCGGAGTTCGTCGAGTCCTCGACGGGTTTCCGAAACCGTCGGCACACGGTAGGGAAGGGGCCATTGACCCCGACGCGCCGGCCCGCCCTCGCGCGAGGCCTCGATGAGCAGGACCGACTGTACCGCCGCATCCCAGAAACGCCATTCCGAAGGGTCGCCGGCGATGAGCTCATCGAGAAGGCCGCTCGAGCCGTCGAGTACCACTCGGGGCCGACCGTCGATCTCTTGGGAGGCTCGTCGAGCGGCGCCGTGCAGTTCATCCGCCCGGCTGATAATCGCTTCGAGGCGCGCGGAGCCCGTGGCTGCCCACTGCGGGCGAAGGGTGGCGACCAGCGCGTCTGTGGATCGCGTGAAATCCCCGGTGATGGGAGGATCGACTCCCGCCGACAGCAGCCGACCAGCCGAGGCCGTCCACGGCTGCCAGCTGGGTGTTCCGGGGACTGGATTGCGGTAGTTCCCCGACAGTCCGATCCCTACGCGATCCGGACTGAGTGCGCGGTGACAAGCGTAACAGTCGAACTCTGCGAACTCCGGCCAGGGCTGACGGCCCGCACTTGCCGCATCGTCGCCGGCCTGGCGCTCTCCGGCGGCCCGTCGGGCACGTGTGGCGAGCAGGCCTGCGACGGCGGCGATCGTTTCGGCCTGCCCAATGGCCCAGGATCGCTCGGCAAAATCGGCGCTGCTTTCGAGTCTCTTTTCCGGGCTCCAATGCCTCGGCCAGAGTCGCTGGTATGCCGCGAACTCGAAGGTCAATCTGGGGTGGCCCGCGGCGATGAGGTCGTGACCCACCTCCCGGGTCTCGTCGCCCACGTGGCAGGGAATGCAGTTTCGCACCCGGTTCGTCACGTCGCCGAGATCCCAAAACCCCATCCG
>JBJTBB010000066.1:0-4747 GCA_046091125.1 Planctomycetaceae bacterium | reverse complement strand
GTATGGGCGGCGGCGGAGCTGCGGGAGCGGCTGGCATCGTGATCGATGCGGATGGTGTTCTCCGGATGCAGGTTCACAAAGATGGGACGGGCGCCCTGTCGCGGGAGCGGCGCATTGCGGCCATCGCTTCACTGCCGAGCGATTTGAAGTCACGTTCACCGCTGCGGAAAGTCGCTCTCTCGCGTCTCGAAAAGGAGATATCGACCGCGATGGCGGCAGGTCGCGGTATCCCGGAAGCCATGCAGCGGCTTGCCGGACTGACCAGGGTGCAATACGTCTTCGTCTATCCCGAGGCGGATGGGGTGGGTGAAATAGTCGTCGCCGGTCCGGCGGAAGGTTGGATAGTCGATGCGACTGGAAGGGTCGTCGGCATCGATTCGGGTAGCCCGACCGTTCTCCTCGAGGACCTCGTTGCCGCTCTGCGCGTGTTTCCGCCCGGACAACCGGAAGAGCGAACGATCGGCTGTTCGATTGATCCGACGCAGGAGGGTCTCGCGTCTCTTCAGGCGACGATTAACCGTATCGGGCGAGTGAATCCGCGGGTCAGTCCGGGGGAGATCGGAGGCCTGCTGAGAGAGAGCCTCGGAGCGCAACAGGTCAGTATCCAGGGAGTCTCGCCGGCGACGCACTTCGCGCAGGTGCTTGTGGAAGCGGACTACAGGATGAAACTCATCGCGATCGGTCTGGAGCCTCCGCCGGTTCGCATGAGCACCTGGATCGACCTGGCGAGTTCGTCGTCCGTCGCATCAAATGCCCTCAAACGGTGGTACTTCGTGCCGGACTACGAGTGCGTGCGGATGTCGGAGGATGATCTGGCCATCGAACTCGTCGGTCGTGGTGTCCAGCTGAAGGGGGCGGACGAGGTGGTGATGCCCGATGGCCGACGGCTTTCCGCCGACAGATCGGACAAAGCCAGTGCCCTATTCACACAGGCCTTTACGCGGAAATACGCCGAGATCGCTTCCCGCCATCCGGTCTACGCTCAACTCAGGAATCTGGTCGATCTCGCGGTGGTCGCCGCCTATCTTCAGGAACACGACACCTATGGTCGGACTGGATGGTCAGCCACCGCGTTTTTGAATGAGTCGAACTATCCGATCGACGCCTATCCCGCCCCGAAACAGGTCGCTCCGGCGGTCAATGTGATCGTCAAGGGCTCTCGCATGCTCACGCCGATCGGAGGCGGAATCGTGGCCCAGCCGAGGCTGGCCCTTGATCCGGCGAGCCTGCTGATGGATGAGGACGGAATGGTCTCTCAAGCGAGGCAAAAGGCCGCCACGCTTCCCGACGACCGCTGGTGGTGGGATTGAACTGCCACCCACAGTTCACACTCAAGCTTTCACTCGCTCCAGATACTCTCCGGTCCGGGTGTCGACTTTGATCATGTCTCCCTGTTCGATGAAGGCAGGCACGATGACCTCCGCTCCCGTCTCAAGCTTCACGGGCTTCGTGAGATTGGTGGCCGTGTTGCCACGCACGGCGGGCTCGGCATATTCGATCTTGAGGACCATGTGATTTGGCGGTTCCATCGAGATCGGGTTGCCATTGTAGAGCAGCATCGAGCAGACCGTTCCCTCCTTGATCCACTTCCAGGCCTCGTCCACCTGTTCCTTTGACAGTTCGTACTGCTCGAAGCTGTCCTGGTCCATGAAAACGAACGACTCTCCCTGCTTGTATAAAAACTGAGCGTCGATCGTCGTGATATCGGCGGCGTCGAGCGAGTCGCCGCTCTTGTAGGTCCGATCGAGGACGGTGCCCCGCAGCAGGTTACGCAGCTTGCACTTGTAGAGAGCCTGGCCCTTGCCCGGCTTTACGAAGTTGCATTCGATCATGATGTACGGATCACCGTCGATTTGGACCTTGAGGCCCTTCTTGAACTCGCTGGTGTTGTAGGATGGCACAAGGCGTCCTTTCGGCTGGGGATCGCGACTGGGCGTCAGCCCGGCCGGTTTCGGAGAGTCAAAAGCGTGTCGTCGGTCGGCCGGGATGTCAATGACGAGACCGCTTTCTGGAAGCGGGAACTGGCCGAGGCCATTCGGGATCCGGCCGAATTGGTGAGACTGCTTCGCCTTCCCGAGCAACTCGGAGTCGTCGCCCGTACTGCCACCGCAGGCTTTCCTTTCCTCGTGCCGCGGGGGTTTGTGGCCCGGATGCGGCAGGGGGATCCGAAGGATCCGCTGCTGCGACAGGTGCTGCCAGTTGCGGCGGAACAGGACGAGGTGGCGGGCTGGACGGCGGATCCGCTCGGAGAGCAATCGAAGCAGCTGGCTCCTGGGATGATCCGCAAGTACCGCGGACGTGCCCTTCTGCTCGTGACGCCGGGCTGTGCAGTGAACTGCCGCTACTGCTTTCGCCGGGAGTTTCCCCATGACGAGGCCGCCACAACGCATGAGTGGGAGGCTCCGCTCGAAGCTCTCTCGACGGCCGCCGATATCGACGAAGTGATATTGTCCGGTGGTGATCCCTTGCTCGTCGATGATCGGCGTCTCGAACGTCTGGTCTCGCGGCTCGAGGAGAGGTCTCACGTCCGACGGCTTCGGATCCACTCTCGCCTGCCGATCGTGCTGCCGGAACGGGTGACGAATGGACTCGTGAGCATGATTCGTGGCACGCGTCTCTCGACCATCATCGTCGTCCATGCGAATCATCCGGCGGAAATCGACGCATCCGTCGAGCGGGCTGTCGCACGGCTCGCAGATTCAAGGGCAACGGTGCTCAATCAGTCGGTGCTGCTGGCAGGCGTCAACGATACGGTGGAGGTGCTCACCGAGCTGTCACTCAAGCTGATTGCCATCGGCATCCTGCCTTACTACCTGCATCTTCCGGATCGGGTGCGCGGGACGGCCCATTTCGATGTGCCCGAGCATCGGGCACGCGTCATCCACGCTGCCTTGCGGGACGTCTTGCCTGGCTATGCCGTACCACGACTGGTTCGTGAGGTGCCGGGGGATGCTTCGAAGCGGTGGATCGGCTGAGCCTCTTCAGACGCCGCCAGGCGGCGGGGTGGAGGGCGTCAAAGAGGCATCGATCGACGGGAGAAGCTCGTTGGACCGTTTTTCGCCTGAGTGACGGGGCGCGGGCATCGGATCAGCCGGCGGATCGAACGCGGGAGACGAAAGCGGCGTAATCGGCCGCCGTATCGATTCCACGGGCGTGAGTGGCGACGACGCCGGCGACGATGTCGATCCCCGCCTCGATCACCCGCAACTGTTCGAGGCTTTCGATTTCGGCAAGCCTTGACGGACCGATGGCATGCCACGATTCGAGGAGTCCACGCCGATAGGCGTAGAGTCCGATGTGCTGCCAGTACATCGGCGGATCGGCCGTGAGCAGGTCGTTTTCCCACGATCGCTGCGCCGCTGCATCCAGGCCGGCCGGTACGCGGGGATAGGGCACACCTGCCCTGCTGAAGGTGATCGCCCGCCACGCCCTGGTGTCGGGCGTTCCAGTGGCGGCATCGCGCCAAGGCGTGAGTACCGCCTTCACGCAGGCGGGGTCGCCCAGATCCTCCCGCCTTCTGAGAGGGGTCACGAGCGTCGCCATCCCCGCCGTTGGGCGGCGGTCAAGAAGGGCGACGACCTCCTCGATCGCGGAAGGTTCGATCTCCGGTTCGTCTCCTTGCACGTTGACGATGATCTCGATGCCTGGCAATCGGGACAGCAGTTCGACGATCCGCTCGGTGCCACTGGCGGCCTCGGGGCTGGTCGGGATGGCTTCGCCTCCGAAGGCTCGTACGACACTATCGATCTCGTCGCTATCGGTGGCGACGATCACGCGGGAGGCGATGCCGACTCGGCGGGCTGCGAGGTAGGTATGTTCCACCAGGGTTTTGCCCGTTTCTGCAAGGAGCATCTTTCGCGGCAAGCGGGTGCTTGCGAGCCTGGCCGGAATCACGATGGCCACCGAGGGGGTTTGGCCGTCTCCCATGCGATTGAGCCTTCTTCTTTGAATGCACAGATCGGCACGGAAACGGCGTTCCTCACCGAAACGCTGCTCCCGAGACTCTCCCACCAGTCCCAACCGGCGGATCACTCAGGGAGTCTGCGACACGGTGGGCATCCGCGGCTACGTCGATTTCCGCTCTGCGGCGGCGACCGCGTTCGACGGGTGCTCGAGGCTGGAGGCACCGAGGTACCGACTCGGTAGGGCTTGCGCCCCCCCAGCCCGTCGCCATCTGCATCGACCGCGTCTCAGGCTAGCTCGAGCGGCCCCGCAATCAGGAAAGAGTCGCGGCCGAGGTCACTCGCAGCAGGGTTCCTCGCGATAAACCACCCGCGGCACGCAGCGGGTGACGGTGTACGCCACCTTCTTCGGCACCATCCGGACCACCTCGACCGTCTTCGTGTAGTGGACCGGTCGGGTCGTACAGACGGGCACCTGTTTGACGCACGTCTCCTGGACCATCGTGCAGACCTTGTACTCCACCTCTTTGGAGTGGCATTCCTTGACCATCGTGCACTTCCGCTCCGTGCAGGTCCTGACCCGCTGCTCCGACACCATGCGGCAGACCTGATAGGTGCACGTGCGGACCTGCTCCTCCGGCACCATCTTGCAGACCTTGTACTCGCAGGTCTTGATGTGGTGTTCGGGGACCATCTTGCAGACCTGGTAGCTTCGGACCCGCTCTTCGGGAACCATATTGCAGACCTGGTACTGACAGGTCTTCACTCTCTGCTCGGACACCATCCGGCAGACCTTGTAGGGAACCTTTTCGACGAGCGTCTCCTTCTCGTACCGGACACAGGAG
>JBJTBB010000065.1:0-2947 GCA_046091125.1 Planctomycetaceae bacterium | reverse complement strand
CTGTTCGTGTTCCATGAAGTCACCACAGTCAGGCGGGGTGCCAGTGGTCGGATCCAAGGTCGGTTTGCGCCAACGCTCTCATCGAGCACCATGTAAGGATGGAAGAGCATCTGGTCACCGTCAAACACGCCAGGTGTCTCTCGCGTGAGCAGGCTGAGCGAATCGTCGCTGAACCAATCGGGTGCGGCCTGCAGGAGAGCCCTGCGTTGTTCCTGGATGTATTCACGTCCCCGTCCAATGATGACGATTGGACACAGGCATTGTGCGGTGTATGTCGCGTACCACGGGCCCCTGCGATTGTGGGCGGTTTCGTTCTCAAGACTCCGGAAGGAATCCCTGATTGCCTGTGACATGCGGGTCGACCGTCGAGTATCTGGGGCATCCGCAGGAGTTCTGACCGCTATCAGTGATGTCTTGAGGCGTAGGTCCTGATGCGCGAGTCTCCAGCTATCGCCTTCATCTCTGAGCTCAAGATCGGTGACCATATAGGACGGATCTTTGTGCCATGTGGTTACGACCTCGCCGTCCTCGAAATCCGAATCAAGGTGCGGCTCGGCCGAAAGGGCTCCGGCTGCCAGCATCCAATAGGTGAAACGCCCTGTCGGCAGGGAAAGGACGATTCGGGAGGTCTGTTCGCCAAAGTCTCTTGTCGGCAGCTCAGCCAGACGCTTCCCGATTTCTCGAAGATAGATCGCCCAATCGGGTATCGGAATCCGTTCCCTCACGGGAGGGGATCCTTTCAGATGTTGTGTTTGCCTGTCCATGACCAAACAAGATGTATTGATAATTGAATTGTTACGTCGGGTTTATCGAAGGATCGGGCTTTGGCCGGCGCATGTGTGTCACAGCCTGCTTCTAGCATCGCGTCGGGACAGGGGATCTCTGAGTCACCGAGTTTGAGGAGGGCGATTGAGCGAAGAGGCGTGTGAAGTCTGTGATCGGGGCGGGCACGAGGTCGACATGGATCTGGAAGATCTCCCGTATTGCAACACGAAGTGTCGTGTATGCAAGACCATGCTGAGATTCAAGGGCACTCAGGACCGCGAATGTTGTGGTCACCGGTACGTCGGGGAAGACCTCTTCCGCGCCGATGCCTATTACGGAGCCCACGATGATTATTCGGACGAATGGGACGATGCTGAATTTGAAGACTGGGGTGAAGATTCAGACGAGGAAGAAGAGGGCTAAAGGTCGATCGAGGCCCGTTGCCCTGCCGTATGAGAAAATGTCCCCGGAGGTTGGTGTGGGCGATTATCAACTCGACGAAATGTGCAAGCACGGTTTTCAAACTCCCGTCGACTGCCCGATCTGCAAGGGCCAGGTTGAGGAGCGAAAGCCGAAGCGGATGGTCTACGTCACGGAGTACGGCGAGGTGTACCACTTCTCGATGCAATGTGACGCTCTCGAGCTCGGTCAAAGGAAGGTGAGGGAGCGAGGGGGCAACCCCGCACCGATTGAGCAGGTCGCCGAAGACTCGGTGAAGAACGACCGGCCGCCTTGCAATCAATGCAAACCGAAGAAAGGGAATTGATCGCGAATCCTGTCCCGCACTACGTCATCGCTCGACCAACAGAGGAATAGCGTCAGGCGGCGCGGTCGCAAGGGGTCGTGCTCGAGCAGCCACCGGCACGGGTGATTGTCGCCATCTTGATGGGGCCGCCGACGGTTGGAGTTTGGCAGGTTATGGTCTTCGTCAGGATTTCGGTGGTGATGAGTTGACGCGCGATGTCCGCGAGGGTCTCGAGGGGGAGTCCTGAGATGGTCTTGCGGAGAATGTCGTGCGAGGGTTCCCCGAGGAATGTCTCGAAATCGGTGGTGGTGTTGATGCGTGAATCTGCCACGAGGCGGTCGATGAGGCCGTGTGTTTCGGCGGTGTCGGGGGTGAGCGGTAGCGAATCGGCGACGAGGCGCAGGTGATTGCGCACGACGGATGCGGCGGTGCCGATCGTGTAGTGGTTGAACTGTTGAAGCACGAGAGCGATCGTCGGGTCCTGGCCGAGTACTTCGATTCCCGCGTACTTCTCGACGCCGGGTTCGAACTTCGCACTTTCACCGGGAAGGAGCATGAGCGACCCTTGGAGGAGCACTCCGAGATGGACGGTGGTGAAGGCGGGCGCAATGTCATCACCTCCGTAGCCGACGAAGCTGAGCGTTCCGCCGGTCAGGCTCGGTGACTTTGCCATTGCAACGTCGACGAGATCCCACATCAGACGCTTGATTTCGGGTGTCGGGGGAATGTCGCGGAGTTGGGTGTCGATGAGTTCTTTGAGCCGTTCGGCGAGAGCCTCGGAGGCGTCGAACAAGCGAACCGGACAGTGACCGACTGGTTCCGGATAGGCATCGAGCAGATCGATGAACTGCCTGATGCGCTTCGCGAAGAGACTCGCGCGTCCGTGGTAATCGAGGTGGTAGGTGGTCTCAGGGTTGTTGCAGGCCTCGAGCCGTTCACCCAGCCGTTCGAACACGTCTTCTATTGCGGAGAGCATCGACTGATGTACCGCTGCCTCGGCGATCCAGCGTGCTCCGTTGACTTCGATCCAGTTGGTGAAATCGATGGCGTAGGCCTCGACGTTCCACTTCGGTTTGGGGTCGAGCTGCATCGACCATTCGGTGACGAGCTGCATCTGGGTCACGTTGTGGATCCAAACGTTTCCGCTGTGAAGGACTGCGATCTTGTGTGGTTGGGGAAGGCAGAACAACTTCTCGGAGGTCTCATAGACACGGCCGTTACCGAAGGTGACTGCGCTGTCGGTCGCGACGACCGCACCGTGCATGTTGAAAAGGATGATCTGAGTGGTCACTGTGTGCTCCTCGTTGGGAAGGGCCGACACACCGAAGAGGGATGTCAGCCCTGGCTTCGGCTACGCAACTCCATGACCACTCCTGATGTTCGATCGACGGTGAACTACTCCGTTGCAATTTAGGCCCGGGTCGCCTGATTCCCAAC
>JBJTBB010000064.1:0-3948 GCA_046091125.1 Planctomycetaceae bacterium | reverse complement strand
CTACTGGAGGCCGTATTGAGGCAGTATTGAGGCCGTATTGAGGCAGTATTGAAGGGCTTTTAGGCCGCTGAAGCTGCCGAGGTACTAGGGCGATTACCTTGACAGCAGTGACCGCACATCCATAAGATGACCCCGTTGTGCGCAAGTGAAATCTCACCGGGCATGGGAATCGACCGCCCACCCACGAGCCCGGCCTCGCTGATCGTGTGATGTGGCGCCCGAAAGGGGCGCGCGGCGATCAACGGCTGTCCGGCAGGCATGAGGCCCAAAGCGCTGTAGATGCGAGTCGTCTCGATTGACTCGGCAGCCGAGAGCGGAGGCAGAATCGTGGGGATTCGTTTGGCGAGCATCGTCTTGCCGCCTCCCGGCGGGCCGACCATCGCCACGTTGTGACCGCCTGCGGCGGCGCCGAGCAGGGCTCGCTTCGCAGCCTCCTGACCACGGACATCCGCATAGTCGATCTCGGTCGTGGCGAATCGCATGAACCATTCTTCCACCCGCGCCGGAGCGGGTGGAATCGCGAGTTCACCCGAGAAGAATCCGACTGCTTCATTCAGCGTGCTGACTGGAATGACCTCGACATCCTCGACGACGGCTGCCTCCGTGGCGCTCGCCGCCGGCACGACCACGCCCTTGAGACCCTGCCGTCTCGCCGCCGCGATCGCCATCGACAGCGCGCCCCGTGCCGGCCGCGTATGCCCCTCGAGTGACAACTCCCCAACGACCGCGTACTCGTCGAACCGGCAGGGAGAAAATTGTCCGCTGCCCGCGAGGATGCCGAGCGTGATCGGAAGGTCGAAGGTGGCCGCTTGCTTGGGCAACTCTGCCGGGGCGAGGTTCACGACGATCCGATCATTTGGTCGCGTGTAGCCGGAATTGACCATCGCCCGGGCAAGTCGGTGGGTGCTCTCTCGGATTGCAGCGTCGGGGAGGCCGACGAGCACCGTCGCCGGGAGAGCTCCGGCAGAAACGTCGACCTCCACATCGACCGGAATGGCGTCGATGCCGAGGAGGGAAAAAGTCTGCAGGCGTGCGAGCATGGCAACGGTCTCCAACGAAAGCGAGCCGGTCGATAATATACTGTACATGCGTCCATATTTGATTGTCAAGCCGCTGCACAACGCGTGGCGGCCGTCGACGGCGGTTCCATGTCCAGTCTGCAGTCGTTGCGAACCAGCCTCAGTGGTATGATCCGGCGGTTGAATTGATGGGATCTGCCGGAGGGTCGGCGGACAGGGCAAGTGCGATGTCGATCGCGATCGATGGGCCTTGATGGAGTAGGGGACGGCCGCCACGAAACAAAACGCCAGTCAGGCGTCGTCGCAGTTGGCCACACCCAGAAGCAGGAACCCGGGAAGCGGGAATCACTGACGGCTGTCGGGAAAAACGGGGATCAGCTCATGCGTCGAACGTTGCTCCGGATAGTGATCGGAACGGCCCTCACGATCTGCATGACGCCGCTGGTGGGCGGAGCGGAAGGCCCCCAATGGCGGCCGCTCTTCGATGGTCGTTCGCTGGGAGACTGGAAACCAAGTGCCTTCGGCTCCGAGGGGGAGGTCAGTGTCGCGGATGGAGTGATCCGTATCGCCATGGGATTCGACCTCAGCGGCATCACCTTCGGCGGGAGATTTCCCCGCCAAAACTATGAGATCAGCCTCGAGGCCCGTCGTGTCGACGGGCACGATTTTGTCTGTGGGCTCACCTTTCCCGTCGGAGACGACCCTTGCAGCCTCATCGTGGGCGGCTGGGGAGGAGGGGTCGTCGGGCTCTCCAGCATCGACGGCAGGGACGCCGCCCACAACGACACGACCCAGTGGAAGGACTTCGAGAAGGGACGCTGGTACGCCGTGGCGGTACGTGTGACATCGGAGCGTATCGTATGCCTGCTCGATGACGAGGAGATCATCGACCAGCCGCTTGATGGAAAGCGGGTATCGATCCGTGACGAGGTTGCGGCCTCGAAGCCACTGGGCATCGCGACATACGCCACGACGGCCGAGGTCAGAAAGATCCGTGTTCGCGACCTGCCTAGCAGCGCGGACGCAGGTCGTGGCACCGGAGCGGTTCCCGACGGGGCTAAGGTCGAATGAGTCAGGTAGAACCTGGCCCCGATTCCACGCACGATGCCTCGGCCGACAAATTGAGGCGGCGAATTGCCATCGATGCGGCACGGCTCGTCACCGAGGGCCAGGATTCGACAAGGGCCCGTATCCGCGCGGCCCGCCGGCTTGCAGGAGGATTCGTGCCGGAGAGTGAACTGCCCGGCCATGATGAGGTGCGTCAGGAGATCCGCATCGCAGGCCGTGCCGCATCCCCGCCGCGTGATCAGATTGCCGCGATCGGCGCTCTCGTGGCAGTGCTCGAGACGGTTCGCCTCGATGCTGCAAGACACCCCGAAGGCGACCTGCTCGACCATTCGCTGCAGGTTTTTGCACTCGTCCGCGAGGGTCGGGACTACGACGAGGAGCTTCTGTCCGCTGCACTCCTACACGACGTCGGATACGCAATCGACCGTCGCGAGCCTGTTCCGGCAACCCTTGCTGCGGTCAGCCCGCTGGTGTCGGTTCGAACACTCTGGTTTCTTGAGAACCTTCCGCTTGCACGGCGGTTGCATGAGGGCACACTCGGAGCCCGCGCAAGGCGGCGATTGGTTTCGCACGCTGACTTCGAGGATCTGATCGTGCTCGAGGAGGCAGACCGCCACGGCCGCGTCAGGGGCGCGTCCACTCCGACCCTCGATGAATGCCTCGACCACCTCAGGTCACTGGCGAACGACGGCGACCAGTCGATCTGAGCCTGCCCGGTTCCCGCGACGATCCTCGCCAACCCTCCTTGACAGGGGGTGATACGCATGGTCCCCTTGCAACGATCCGTTCAGTCAGCTCCCGTCAGACCTAAGACCATCCTCGCATGACAACTCCCCCCCCCATGCAACCTATCGGTGGACCGACGCAATCGTTCGCCGGTCCGCTGGTTCCGCCCGTTGTCGTGCCAACCAAAACAAGTGGACTGGCGATCGCGAGTCTCGTGCTGGGGATCATCTCTCTTGGATGCGGCTGCCTGACAGGCATTCCGGGAATCATCTGTGGACTCTTGGGGCTTAGGCAGATCGGTGAAAGTGAAAAGACGCAGAGCGTTCCCAGGCTGACGGGGCGGGGGCTCGCGATCAGTGGCATCATCGCAAGTTCGATCCTGATGATGGTCGGCATCCTGGTGACACTCGTCGCACTGCTGTTGCCCGCCGTTCAGGCGGCACGCGAAGCCGCCCGCAGGCAGGTAAGTTTCAACAATCTCAAGATGATCGGACTCGGCATGCACACTTTTGTCAGCGTTCATCAAGGTGCATTTCCGGCCGTGATCGTGGACGAAGAGGGCAAGCCACTTCTGAGCTGGCGGGTCGCAATCCTGCCGTTCATTGACGAGAAAGCGCTGTTCGATGAGTTTCACCTCGACGAGCCCTGGGACAGTCCACACAACCTGACGCTTCTCGGTAGGATGCCGAAGATTTTCGAACGCCCCGACCAGGCTCTCGAACCCGGCACCACGTGCTATCTGGCGGCTGTCGGACCCGGCATGGCACTCAATGACCCTGAAACGGTGACCCGGGGAGGGGTTCCGATCGTCGGCCGAAATATCGCGACAATCACCGACGGGTTGAGTCGGACGGTTTTGGCCATGGAGATGCCCGCCGATGGAGCGATTCCATGGACGCAGCCGATCGATTGGACCGGCGACCCCGGCGAGTTTCTCGGGGCCCTGGGCGAATCTCGAAACGGTCTGTTCCTGGTTCTGATGGCGGATGGCTCGGTCCGAGCCGTTTCGAGCGACGTAAGTCCGGACAGTATCCGGGCAGCCTTCAGCCGTGCCGGCGGGGATGCCGCCGACCTCGACTGACAGTCGCCGAGTTGGCGAACGAGTCAGATTCCCGCGGCGCCGGTGGTCTCCTGC
>JBJTBB010000063.1:0-17954 GCA_046091125.1 Planctomycetaceae bacterium | reverse complement strand
GGTCCATCTTTCCCGCGCCGACGTCATTCGTCGGAAAGAGGCTGCCGACGCGGCAGCATCGCAAAAGGGAGACGCACCGAAGGTCGACCCCTTGGCGACAGGCGAAGAGTCGCCCTCCGGTGGAGAAAAATGACGTTGGTCATCAAGCGCTCGCCTCTCGAAGTCGGCTGGGAATCTGCTTAGGACAGGGGACTTCGCTCGCCGAGGCCGCGGAGCATTTCAAGCGTGTAGATACCGGTGTCGTGCCCATCCGAAAAGTTGACCGAGTAGGCGTACTGGCCAACCGGATGCATGCCCCGAATCACGAGCGGTTGAAGCTCCTCCGGTCGGAGGACCGTAAGAAGGGAAGAGGAACTGATGCTGTTTTTTTCACGACACCCGGCGCAGGGGCAGACTTCACGGAGATGTCGGGCGGTATAGCGACGCATCGACCCGTCGCTCCAGTGAATTTGGATGCCGTCTTCCGACCGTTCGATTCGTGTCGGCATCGCACCGTCGGGTACGGTCTCGCGGGTCATGCTCATTCCTCTTCGCTCCGTCCGAATCGAAGGTCCACAATCCGTCTCCCCTTGCCGTCGAAACGCGGAAGAGCGCCGATTGGCACGGTACGCACCTCGACGCGCAGTCCCAGGCGAACCCGGAGTTCATCTCGGACACGCGCTGGCATGTCGAGGTGGTCTTCGACTTCCAACTCCATCTCGTCGAGGCTGCCTCGTGAACCGATGGTGAGCCGATATTCCACGATCTCAGGGAAGCTGCGAACGATTCCATCGATCGACGACGGAAATACGTTGACTCCGCGCACGACGACCATGTCGTCAGTCCGCCCGAGAACACCCCCCTCGAGTCGCACCCAGGGAAAGGGTTCGTCCGGATCCGGCCATCGGGGACGTACGACGTCGCCGGTGCGAGACCGGACGACAGGACAGCCGGATCGTCCGAGCGTCGTGAGGACGAGTTCCGAAGTCTCGCCCTCGGACGCCGGGGTTCCCGTCTCGAGGGAGAGAAACTCTGGATGAAACCAGGGTTCGATCACCTGAAGAGCTCGACCATCGTCGTCACCGACACCCCAAGGGCCCACCTCGGTTGCGCCTGCATGGTCCAGCACCGTCGCGCCGAAGGCATCGGCGAGCCGATCTCGGGTCGCGGGCGTGGATCCGCCGGGCTCGCCCGCGACGATCACCAGCCGAACGTCGAGCATCGGGAGATTGATCTTTCGTTCCGTGGCCACTTCCGCAAGGTGCAGCCCGTAACTCGGCGTGCAGACAAGCACCGTCGCCCGCAGGGATCGGAGCAGTTCGAGGCGAGCGATCGTGGGCATGGAACCTGACGGAATGGCCATGGCCCCGGTAGTCAGGATCGACTCGAAAGCCGACCAGAAACCGACGGAGGGACCGAAAGAGGCGGCGACGAGTCCCCGGTCACCACGGCCGACCCGACCACGGGACAGGACTTCCCGCCAGCACGAGAGCCACCATTGCCAGTCTTCGGCGGTGTCAAAGACCGGCAGTGGTCGGCCGTGCGTGCCGCTCGTTTGATGAAATCTGACGTAGGCGGAAGGTTCGAATGTCAGATTGGCCGGATGTCCGAGAAGATGGGCGCCCTCGACGAGTTCCTCCTTGTGGGTGAACGGCCAGTCGTGGATCGCTGAGAGGGAATCGACGGCGAGATGGCCATCGGCCGTGGATAGGGATGCGTATTTGGAGGCGTAGAAGCGATTACGCGGCAGGACAGCTTTCAGTAGTTCGCGCAGCCGCGAGAGTTTCAGTGATTCCAGTCGCTGCCTGGGAGAGGCATGCCGGATGTCGGGTTCAGGTTCCATGCGGACAAGTATGCCAGCACGACTCAGAACCCGCCGGGCTGTCGAGGGCCGCCAGCAGGTGGCACGAAAGTCGGCGGAAGATTGTTCTGCGGAGGAAACGTGAGCGGCGGTTGCGGTGGAAATCCCGGAGCCGGCAGGGGGCTCACAGGAGGCGGCAAGGACGGTGCCGTCTGCATGGGCACGTTGACGGGTGGAGCGATTGGTTGGGCGAGGACCGGTGATGGCGGGGGAGGTGGTGGCGCAGGACGCGGAGTCGTCGCCATCGCCGCCGCCCGAACCGTTTCAGCGCGAGCGACGACGGACTCCGGAGCGACGGGCTGGGACGGTAGCATCGCCAGATCGATGACACGCTCGTCCCGAATCTCCCAAGGGACGACGTTTTCCGTAACGAAGTCGAGCGGGAAGATCTGATACCAGGGGAGCGGTACCGGCTGCCTGACGGTGAGTGTCTCGAAACCGTCCTTCACCAGTCGAATCTTTCGCGTGCCGTAATAGATAAAATCGGTTGAGACTGGCGTCGTCCCAATCTGGTAGTCGTCCACGTAGACGAGCGCACCGGGTGGATTGCTGCGGATTGTCATCCGTCGCTGGACACATCCAGTTGCTGGTAGCACGACCAATGCCGTCACGAGCCACCGGGCGGTGGTCCGCCAAGCGTCGCTATCGAATCGGATGGAATGCGCTGTGTTCCCTGGCTGATGGCACATGTCGCAACCGTACCGTGACCATCGATGACGTCGCCAGATCGGTCAGTGGCAAGGATCCGCGGATTGCCCCGTCCACCCAGACTCGCCCGTCCGCTGGAGTCGCGATAAACTCCCGACTTCTGTACCAATCCATCCTGTCGGCGATCCTGGGTCGTCCGCCGGACTCATGCAAGCCGGGGAGCCCGCATCGGGGAAGACGCTTGGCCAAAGGCAACACGCTCGTTCATGCGGAGCGAACCGACGTCGGTCGCCGTCGCTCGTCAAACCAGGATGCCATGCAGGTCCTGCCGCCTGCCAGTGGCAGCCAGTACGCGCAGCGGGGCTGGCTATTCGTCGTCGCTGACGGAATGGGTGCGCATGCCGCTGGAGAGCGGGCAAGTGCCATGGCCGTGGAACGGGTGCCTGTCATCTATGAACAAATCGCCCCGCGTTCACCGCCACTTGCGATGCGACGCGCACTCGAATCGGTCAATCAGGAGATTCACGCAACGGGGAATGCCTCGCCCGAACTCGAGGGCATGGGGACAACATGCACCGCTGTTGCAATCCTGCCGCGGGGCGCGTTGATCGGGCATGTGGGAGACAGTCGGGCGTACCGGATCCGAAAGGGGATCATTCATCAACTGACGCGGGATCATTCGCTGGTCTGGGAGCTCGAGGCATCGGCAGGGATGACCGCGGAACAGGCGGCCGGTGCCGCGCCAAAGAACATCATCACTCGATCGATGGGGCCGCATGCAGCTGTGGATGCCGATCTCGAGGGCCCGCATCCCGTCGAAGATGGCGATGTCTACCTTCTTTCAAGCGACGGTCTGACCGGCCAGATCGCCGACGAGGAAATTGGGCTCTTCGCTGGCACGCTCGACCCGAAGGAGGCTGCGGAGGCACTTGTAGGGCTCACGCTCATTCGGGGCGCTCCCGACAACGTCACCGTCCTCGTTGTACGAGCGGGTCCCGCCGAGGTTTCCAAGGTCTCCGCCTCCGATCGACCCTGGATCCTCAGCGACAATGAAACCGCCTCCGGCCGCACGCAGTTTTCGATTCCATGGGTCCCTCTTTTGATCGCAGCTGCATGCCTCTTCGCCGGTCTTGCATTGTTTTCGTCCGCCGGCGCCGTTGGTCCACACTCGGCCCCAGCGGTCGGGGGAGGGGGAGGTTTGGACTCGCGCCTGAAGATGCTCGGGGGCACCGTGCTCCTCTTTGCGGCCGGCATCCTCGTGCTGTGGTCCTTCCTGTCGGGCATCGCGGGAAAAGTTCGGCTCGAGCGCGTTCTCCCGCCGGGCAAACAGGTCGGGAAGGGACCGTATCGCACGAGCCGATGTGCGCCCACTCGCGAGTTGGTGGAAGGCGTGGTGACGAGCGTGGAGTCGGCTGCGGACGGCTTGTCGACGGAAGCGAGAAAAAAGGCCGCCGATTGGCTGGCGGAAGCCCGTAACCGCATGGCGAACATCCAGGGGGCGAATGCAGATGAGGCTTCGGGTGACGTGGCGAAAAAGGCCATTCAGGCCGTCAAGCAGGCCATCGATCTCCATCGTCAGGCGTTTGAGAGAGCGAGGCTCGACGTGACAGCGGTCGGCTCCGCCGAGGAGTCGACGGGTCGAGCCTGAGGGGTCGATGAGGATGGGCATGTTGTGAGAGGGCATGGTGGCCCGCGATCATGAAGATCATCACCCGATACGTGCTCGTGGAACTTCTGCAGGTATTCCTGGTCTCCCTCGCCGCGCTCACGCTGTTCATGCTGATTGTGGGGCTCGTGAAGGAAGCCCAGCAGCAGGGGCTCGGGTTGCTGCAGATCGCGGCACTCGTTCCCTACGTCCTGCCGGAGGCGATGCGCTTCGCCGTGCCGGGCACCATGCTGTTCGCTGTGGCCAGCGTGTTTGGTCGCATGTCGGCTACGAACGAGATCACCGCACTCAAGGCAGCCGGTGTCACTCCAATGGCCACCATCTGGCCGGCTCTATGGTTGGCCGTTGGGGTCAGCGTCGTGTCGGTATGGCTCAATGACGTGGCCGTTTCCTGGGGACGCGATGGCATTCGTCGCGTGATCGTGGGGAGTGTTGAGCAGATCATCTACGGTCGCCTTCGGCAGACTCGGTCGTATGCCACCAACCAGGTCTCGATCAACGTCAAGGCTGTCCGAGGACGATCACTTGTGCGTCCCACTCTCTCCTTTCAGCCTTCCAATGGCAGCCCCCCGGTGACGGTGACCGCGGCCGAGGCGGAACTCCGTGGCGATCCCGAGGGAGGTGCACTGGCGATCCTCTGTCGCGACGGCACGCTGCGGGTTGGAGACGTCACGGCGGTTTTTCCGGATACGATCGAGCGAATCGTGCCGATCGAGGCCGTCAGCCGGAAGTCGACCTCGAGCGCGAGTCCGTCCGAGATCGCCATGGCTGATTTTGCGGTCGAGCGGCAGAAACAAGAGTCCCTCATCAAGCGGATCGAGGAGTCCGCCGCTGCAAAGACCGCGACCGCGATGCTCAGCGGCCGCATGGATAAGACATCGCCGGATGAGACCCGCTGGGAGCGGGACGTCATCCAGTATGAGCGGAACCGCCTGCAACGGATCGTGATGGAGCCATGGCGCCGCTGGGCGAATGGTTTTAGCTGCCTGTGTTTCGTGCTCGTGGGCGCTCCGATGGCGATTCGGATGAAGAACGCCGACTTTCTCACGAGTTTCTTTCTTTGTTTCCTGCCGATTCTTCTCGTCTACTACCCGGTTTTCATGCTGGGGGTCGACCGAGTGAAGGCGGGCGAAATGCCACCCCCGGCCGTCTGGATGGGCAATCTCCTCGTCGCGGGTTGGGGGCTTTGGATGCTGCGGGGCGTGCTCAGGCGATAAGATCAATCGTCTTGAGGCGGACCTTCGGCCTCGCGACCTGTCAGGGAGGACCAATGCCGCGACCAGTCACGCTCTTCTCAGGCAGCTACGCCGATCTTTCCCTCGAGGAGTTAAGCCCCAGGGCCCGTGACTTCGGATTCGACGGCCTGGAACTCTGCTGCCTGGGAGACCATTTCGACGTCGTGGGCGCGGCGCAGGAAGAGGGGTATTGTTCCGCGCTCAAGGAATCACTCGCCAAGTACGACCTGTCGGTCCATGTGGTCGCCTGCCACGCCATCGGTCAGGGAGTCTGTGATCCGATCACCTCACGGCACAGACGTTGCCTCCCCTCGCGAGTTTGGGGTGATGGCGAACCTGTCGGCGTGGCTGCGAGGGCAGCCGAGGCGATGAAACAGGCTGCACGAGCTGCGAAGCGTCTTGGAGTGGCGGTGGTGAGCGGCTTCACCGGATCGCCGCTCGCGGGGCTTCTGCACGCCTTTCCACCGGTCGATGATTCGGAAATCCAATCTGGTTTCGAACTGTTCGCCGAGCGATGGGATCCGATCCTCGATGTCTTTGGGGAGTGCGGCGTGCGCTTCGCGGTCGAGCCACACCCCTCTCAGATTCTTTTTGACGTTGCTTCCGCCGAGCGGGCCGTCGCAGCCCTCGGTGGCCGGGAGGAATTCGGATTCACGCTCGACCCAAGTCACCTGTATTGGCAGGGAGTCGATCCGGTCGCTTTCCTACGGGCGTTTCCGGATCGGATTTTCCACGTGCACCTCAAGGATGCGATCACGCGGCTCGACGGCCGCAACGGGCTGCTCGGCAGCCATCTCACGGGTTCCGATCCTCGCCGCGGATGGGAGTTTCGTTCCCCGGGGAGGGGAGGTGTCGATTTCGAGGCTCTCATCCGTGGCCTCAACGAGATCGGTTATGAGGGACCACTGACGGTCGACTGGGAAGATGCTGGCATGGATCGTGATCACGGGGTTTCGGAGGCGTGTGGCTTCGTCAGGCAGCTTGATTTTCCGATGAGACAGCGATCCGCCGACACCTCGATCGCAGAGCCAACGCCGGGGATGCAATGAGTTCGTGGATGTCAGCCACCCATCGGCCAAACAGTGTGATCGCGCATCAGCAGTCGATTCGACACGCTTGGCTCGTGACGCGGTGGTGGCTCGTGGCATTCCTCCTCGTCGGTTCGTGGGCCGTGGCGGAGGATGCCCCCCTGGTGTCCGAGCCATCGACCGTGGAAGAGGCTGACACGGAGCAGGATCCCGTGAAGACCTGTGATGACGCCTTCCGGCAACTTGCCGCCGAAAGTGAGAGGGCTGGATGCGGACGTATCGCCGCATGGATCAGGGAGTTTCTCATCCCGGAGTTCAGCGATCGAGTCCTCGTGATCGTCCCGGGGCCTTCATTCGATCCGCCAGACTGGGTCGACGGAGAGGCGATGGCGGACCTTTGGAGGAAGGTCATCACCCTTCGGCGGGAGCAGGCCGATCGCCATGTCGCTCGCGCGAGAACGCTGGCGAACCTGTCTGGAAAAAGTGGCCAAGTCGGTGAGGCATCCGATCGTGTGCCGCGAAACGATGAGCGACCACCGTCAGCGGACGAATCGGCTGCAGCCGCATTGCAGTTGGTGCATCGGACTCTCTGGCTCGACCCCGATCACGAGCTGGCAAGGGCCGTGGCGGGCTGGGAGCGACACGGCGACGGGTGGTTGCGTCCCGAGGCGGCTCGCAGGCTGGATCGCGGAGAGGTCTTTCTCGCGGCATTTGGCTGGCTTCCCGCAGACCGTGTGGCGAGATACGAGGCAGGTGAACGGTATGAACGGGGGCGTTGGGTGCAGGCCCGAGAGGCAGAAACGGCGGACCGCACGCTTCAGACCGGATGGAGGTATGCCTCGGACCATTGGCAGATCGTCTCGTCCGCCTCCTTGACGATGACCGCATCGCTCGCGGAAACGCTCGAGGACGCACGAACCATCTGGGCGCAGTCGTACGGTTCCTACGTGATTTCCGCATCGGAGCTGCGACGTCGTTTTGCAGGCCGCGGCAGGCCGGCGGCGATCGGGCCGTTCGCGGCACGGCTGGTGGCGTCGAAGGAAGAGTATGTCGCGGAACTCGAGCGGCTCGAACCATCCATCGCACGCACCCAGGGCATCTACTGGGCGCCCAGCCGCATCGCCTGGTTCTTCGACGCCGGCGATGGGTTCGATGATTGGACGGTGCTGCACGAGGCCGTTCATCAGCTCTTCGCGGAGTCGCGCAAGACCAGTAACGCCGTGGGAGAGCGGAACGGATTCTGGGCCGTCGAGGCGGCGGCATGCTTTCTCGAGTCGGCGCAGCGGACTCGATTCGGGTGGATGGTTGGCGGACGTGATTCGCGGAGGGCCCCCATGGCACGGCACCGGCTTCTCGAGGACGGATTTCACGTGCCGCTTGCGGAGGTCGTCGCGATGGGAAGGAAGGAACTGCAGACCGATCCGAGGTTGCCGCGTCTCTACAGCGAGTTCTCAGGGCTGGCCGACTTTTTCATGAACGGCGAGCGGGGAAGATTGCGAAGGCCTTTCATCGAATACCTCGAGAGGCTCTACGCCGGCCGTGTCGAACCTGGAACGCTCGCCTCGCTGTGTCGATGTTCGTATGACGACCTCGATGAACGGTATCGACGGCATATGGCGAGGGAACTCCCCGTCAACGCGGCGATTCGTTGACGCTTGCGCCGCCGCATCCGTACACTCCCGCTCGCCGACGGCCTTTGATGGCCCAATGCGGATGTATCCGCAGCATGAGGAGGCAGACTGCCGATGATGTCCGTAGCCAGAACCACCGTCGACCATTCAGTCGATCGTCTCGCCATCGACACGATTCGAACGCTTTCCATGGATGCCGTGGAAGCCGCGAAGAGCGGCCATCCCGGAACACCGATGGCACTCGCGCCGGTGGCGTTCACGGTATGGAAGGACTTTCTCCGTTACGACCCGTCCGCGCCGTCGTGGCCGGATCGCGATCGATTCGTGCTTTCCTGTGGGCACGCCTCGATGCTGCTCTACTCTCTGCTGCACCTCGCGGATGTCCGAAGAACGGATGGCAAGCCAGCCGTCTCGCTCGATGACATTCGCCGCTTTCGGCAACTCGACAGCGTCTGTGCGGGACATCCAGAGCACCATCTCACGGCGGGTATCGAGACCACAACGGGACCGCTTGGACAGGGTTGCGGCAATTCCGTCGGGATGGCGATCGCGTCGAAATGGCTCGCGGCCAGATACAACCGGTCGGGGAGACGGTTGTTCGGCTTCGATACGTATGTGCTTTGCAGCGATGGCGACCTCATGGAGGGCGTCACCGCCGAGGCCGCTTCGCTGGCGGGACATCTAGGTCTCTCCAATCTGTGCTGGATCTACGACGACAACTCGATCACGATCGAGGGAGAGACGCATCTCGCCTTCAGCGAGAACGTCGCCCATCGGTTCCAAGGCCTCGGTTGGCGAGTCGAGCAGGTTCCCGATGCCAACGACATCACCGCCGTGGCTGCTGCGCTCGAGGCATTCCGATCGGAAGAGAATCGCCCCACGCTGGTCATCGTGAAGAGTGTGATCGGCTACGGTGCTCCAAAGAAGGCCGGTTCACACGAGTCCCATGGTGCCCCGCTCGGGCCGGACGAGATTCGCGGCGCGAAGCAGTCCTACGGTTGGCCGGTCGACGCATCGTTTTGCGTTCCGACCGAAGTTCCACAGCATTTTGCCAGGACGCTCGGTGAGAGGGGCCGAGCAGCCCACGGCGCCTGGAGGAAAGCATTGGCCGATCTCGAAGCGGTCGATCCCGGCATGGCGAAGGAGCTGCAATCGTTCCTCTCGGGTCGGCTGCCGGACGGCTGGAGTGAAGCGATCCCGACGTTTCCCGCGGATGCGAAAGGGCTTGCCAGTCGGGTGTCCAGCGGCAAGGTGATTCAGGCACTCAGCGCCAGGATCCCGTGGTTTGTGGGTGGGTCGGCGGATCTCGCTCCTTCGACGATGACGCTCGTCCCGGATGCTGGTGACTTCGGTCCTGCGGCGTTCTCGGGAAGAAATTTTCATTTCGGAATCCGCGAACATGGCATGGCAGCCGCCTGCAACGGAATGGCGTTGTGCGGTCTGCGACCCTATGCAGCGACCTTCTTCGTGTTCCTCGATTACCTCAAGCCGTCGCTTCGTCTCTCAGCCCTTGTTGGATTGGGCGTGACCTACGTCCTGACCCATGATTCGATAGGTCTGGGGGAGGATGGTCCGACGCATCAGCCGATCGAACAGCTGGCGACCGCCCGAGCGGTTCCGGGATTGACCGTCCTTCGGCCGGCTGATGCAAACGAGGTGTCCGAGGCGTACCGGGTGGTGCTGGCCCGGTCCGATAAGCCGGCAGTGATCGTCCTGTCCCGACAGAACATGCCCACGCTCGACCGTTCCGCGGGGCTCGGATCCGCCACCGGGACGTCTCGGGGCGCCTACGTGCTCGTCGATACGACGGGAGCGCCTGAGTGCATCCTCATCGGCACAGGCAGCGAGGTACAGATCTGCGTCGATGCGGCGGCGAAGCTGGCGACCGAGGGGGTGAAGGCGAGGGTGGTCAGCATGCCCTCGTGGGAGCTCTTCGAGGAACAGTCAGACGAGTACCGCGAGGAGGTTCTGCCGTCGACCGTCGTCGCCCGGGTGGCCTGTGAGGCCGCGAGCGGGTTCGGTTGGGAGCGATGGATCGGACGTGGTGGCGCTTTCGTTGGCATGAAGGGATTCGGGGCATCGGCTCCCGCTCCGGTCCTGTACAAGCATTTCGGCATCACCCCGGACGCAGTGGTGGCCGCTGCCAAGAGACTTCTCTCGACGAGTCGGCGGTAGAGTGGCCGAAGCGATTGACGCGAGATTCGATCGGTTCGATCGTGGGTCAGGGGGCGTGCTGTGACGCACCCACGGCGGCATCCTCGTCGTTGATACCGGCGGCGACGCTTCCCTTGTGATTCCGGTAAAGGTGATCTCGATCGTTGTCATCCCCGCGGACATCGTCGTGAAAAAACCGTTCGATATGACCATCCTCGAACAGCACGTGATGCAGTCCACCGGGATGGTTGAAACTCGAGTGACCCGTGTCGTCAGGGGCATCCGCCACGATCGGGTGGTGGGCCCGACGGCGGTCTCGGATGGGTTCGAGGCGACCGTCGGCATCGCGGTGCCCGAGCGTGTAGCCGAAGTCGCCCCCCATCCTTCGGACGATGTCGTCGAACGAATCCGTGTCGACGGCGGCCTCGATCTCGTCGAGTGTCGGCACGCGAAAGCCGCTGTGAGAAAGCCGGCTGTCAGGGACCAGAACCGTACCGTCATTGGCGACGAGGCGGCGTTCCGACACGAGCGTCGGAGCGTAGAGCCCGGCTCGCGATAAAGGGCCTTCCGACGGCGGGCTTGGGAACACGCGATGCGAGTCTGCGTAGCCGTGGAGCGCCTCGGCGATCACCCCGAGATTGCGTTCGGTACGACGCGTTCTGGAATCCTCGATCGCCTCACGGATCAGGGGAACAACGAGTACGCAGGCCGCGATGGCCGTCGCAGCGACGAGCATGCGATCCAGCCAGGGTCTGGATCGGTTGGGCTCAGGCTGCGAAGGTCTTGAAAAGACTCGCTTGTGAGGGATCTTTCTCGCGATCGCACGATTGACACCGGACACGGTCCGAGCGGCCAATCCGGCGGGAGGTTCCCAGTGATCCGTATCTGCACGAAGCGGATCGATCGCACGGTCGAGCAATGCGAGCGTCGTACGAATACCAGCGTGAGGAGCGGTTGATGGCTTCTCGTGCGAATCCACCTTCTCGACCGTGCTCTGCGCGTGTGGTTCCCGCTGAGCATGGCCGGGGTTTTCAGGTGGAGCAGCACCGACCTTGTTGTCAGCCGTGGATTGCTCCTCTGCGATCGCTGCCTTGATGGCGGCTACTTCAGGATCCTCGATCGCGTTGAGAAGATAACCGAGAAGGTTTTCGCGAATGGCCAGATGCTCACCCATGGCACCCTCGAATCATGATGACCGTGCCCTGCGGATATCGGATTGTGATCGGGAGGTCCATGGTGTGTTTGTCCATCGGAACGATCAGTGCGGGAGAATACGGTCGTTGTCGTTCATGGAACCCCCCGTCAGGACGTTACGGGTACTCCAGGATTGGTTGAGTTTCAGCATCGCGGTGTGGAGGCGACTTTTCACCGTTCCGACCGGAATGCCAAGGATGTCTGCTGCTTCCCTGTACTTCAGGCCCTGATGGTAGACCAGGACGAGGGCCGCCCGAAGCGGCTCCGGCAGGTCGTCGACAGCTTCTCGAACCCATTCCTTGGCCTCCTCTCCCTCAAGCTGTTCATCGGCGGTTCGTTCGCTTCCTGCGAGCATCTCAACGAGCGCACCGACGTCGTTCTCACCAGGGGAACGATGGTCAAGGCTCACCATACGGTGACGCCGGTTCCTCCGTTGAGCGTCGATGGCCTGGTTGGTTGCGATCGTGTAGAGCCACGGGCGAACCCGCCGCCCCTCCTCGAAATGCTCCTTTTTCAGATGTACCTGCAGGAAGGTGGCCTGAAAGACGTCCTCAGCCATTTCGGAACTGCCCAGGTACCGCCGAAGGTAACTGAACAACTCCCGCTCATAGCGGTGAACGAGGGTCTCAAAGGCCTCCGGGCTTCCATCGTCTCGAAACCGCCGGAGCAGTTCCTCGTCGGTCGAAACCGTACCGGTGTCGCCTGCTCCTCCATGCGGGACCCCGGTCGGGGGACCATGCTCGGAATGGGCTGCAACCATCGTGGTACGCGGCTGAGACGAGGAAGGTTCAATCCGATCGCGGACCGAAGTATAGCCTCAAACGCTATTTTCCCCTTCGTTTTGGGTTGGTTTGACTTTTCTAGCCTTTGGGATCGACTGACCAGGCCCGTCCGGTCGCCGCAGCGACTCAGGCGGGTATTTCGGTCTTCCAGAACGCGTTTCGCCCTCAATGAAGGGGGAATGTAGTCCCGTGGAACAGCGACGCTACCGATGGGCGGCTCCAGGGGACCTCAACGCCTTTTGCGGGCTGGCGATCGACAACGTGGCCGATCTCGTGCTAGCGGTCAGCCTGCTGGCCGGAGTGTTCGGGTATCCGGCCTCGTTCGCACTCACCCATTTCGTTCCAGGAACGGCGATAGGTGTGGTCGTCGGAGACCTCGCCTTCACCTGGATGGCGCTGCGTCTCGCGAGACGCTCCCGCCGCACGGACGTCACGGCGATGCCCCTCGGGCTCGACACGCCAAGCACTTTTGGCATGGTGTTTTTCGTGCTTGGTCCCGTCTATCGTGCCGCCCTGGCTGAAGGCCTCGATGCCACGGAGGCCGCGCGACACTCCTGGCACGTCGGAATGGCTGCGATCGTGATCAGCGGCCTGTTCAAGCTGGCCTGTGCGCCGCTGAGCGGCCTGGTGCGTAGGTCGGTGCCTCGGGCGGGGCTCCTGGGATCTCTGGCCGCCATCGCGCTTGTCCTTATCAGCTTTTTGCCAGCAGTAAAGTTGTTCGTGACACCCCTTGTGGGGCTTGTCGCGCTCGGGGTCGTGCTGGCCTCGCTCACGGCGAGGATTCGGCTTCCAGGTGGCATGCCTGGAGCCCTCGGCGCCGTCGGTGCCGGCTGGGGGCTTTGGTGGATCGGTCGATCGGTTGGCTGGATTCCGGCGCCAGGCCATGGAGGGTTCGACCCCGCTGCGGCCCTCTGGCCGAGCGATTGGCTCTCGGTGTGTCGCATGGAGTGGCTTGGAGTGATCGGTGAGACGTTGCCCTATCTGCCCGTGGTCATTCCGTTTGCGCTTGGGACGGTGATCGGTGGCATCGACTGCACGGAAAGCGCGGCGGCCGCAGGAGACGAGTACGACACGTCTCACGTCGTCGGTGTCGAGGCCGTCGCCACAATCATTGCGGGCATGTGCGGAGGTGTGATCCAGTCGACTCCGTATATCGGCCATCCGGCCTATAAGGCGATGGGTGGCCGAGCCGCTTATACGCTCGCGACCGCCGTGTTCATCGGGGTGGTCGGGCTCACCGGCTCGTTCGCCTATCTCTACGAGGCCATCCCCGAGCCCGCGATCCTACCGATCCTCGTGTTCATTGGCCTCGAAATTGCGGGACAGAGTTTTCATGCCACCCCAGTGCGGCATTATCCGGCAGTCGCTTTGGCCTGCGTGCCGGCACTCGCGGCACTAGTCATGGTTTATGCCGAAAAATTGCTCGCGGCCGGAGCGACACCGGACGAAAGCATGGCGATCGAGTTGCACGCCCTCCGCATGCTCTCTGCGGGATTCATCATGACGAGCCTGGTTTGGGCCGCAGCCGTCGCGAGTCTCGTCGATCGGATGCTCCTTCGAGCCGGGGGATGGTTCGCGGCTGCGGCCCTGATGACACTCTTCGGTGTCATCCATTCACCGTTTGCGGGTGGGCGGATGTTCGTGCCATGGGACATGAAGGACCTCTCGGCGATCGCAAGTGGGCGGGGGCCGATGGAGGTGGCGGCAGGGTACGCCGTGCTGGCGGGGCTCCTCGCCGTCTGGTCTATGCTGCCCGCGTCACGAGTCGATCACTCTAGCCCGTAGGCTCCTGCCACCGGCACGTCGAAGGCACTTCGTCCGGCGAATTGCGTGCGGGCGAGGAACCGCGGCAATAGGTTGAACTGTACGCCCACGTTGTTTCGGCTGTAGTCAAGGTTGAAACCGAAGGTCATCAGGAACGACTCGCCGATTCGGATGCGTTGGAAGTTCTGACCAATGTTGCGGCCTGTCAGGTCGACGGCCGTGCCGAAGGAGCTGGCCCACTTGGGGCTCATGCGGTAGGTGTAGGATCCGGTCAGCACGCTTGCCTGAATCGGCCCGCCGATCTCGTTGAATCCGAGGTAGATACTGCCTCGGCTCGTGCGGTTGAGAAGGGCTCCGACGGTGTAGAGCTGCTGTCCCTGTTCGAAGAAGTCGACGTCCGCGGTGGAGAGAATCACGGTACGGTCGCCGACGTGCCAGCGGAAATCGTATTGCCACAGCCCCATCACCTGTCCGAAATTCTGATTCGTGTCAGGGAAGAATTCACCGTTGATGTCGAGCACGATCCAATCGATGATCCTTCGACTGCCCATCGGTCCCCGCTTCGTCTGCCACCGTTGGTCGAGGTTGACTCGGAAGGCGGTGAGGTCGTCGACGACCTCCGTCGGACCTGTCACCCAGTCGCCCGAGCCCCGGCGGATCAGATAACTTCGCGGATCGAACTTGTTGTCCGGTCCGAAGATGAAGGGGGCCTGCAGCGGTGCGATCGCACCACTGCCTCCGGCCGCACCGAAGTCCCAGTAGGGGATGTTGCGGCGATACTGGTTGATCGCGTCGTCGTCGATTTGGTCGTAGAGGGGAAATCGTTCGACAGGCTGCGTGCTTTTGGCATACGAAAAGTCCAGATTGAAGACCGCCTTGTGCGCCATTCCGTGGACGTTCCAAAGCGTGCTGTCGACCGTGTTGTCGGACGTCCAGAAAGGAAGGCTCGAGCGGATCCCGACCTGACCGTACGCCCGGTCGATCGAGCTGCCAGGATCGTTGGGGTCGCTGTCGTCGAGCGACTGTCCCCAGTGGCCGAGTTCACCGAGACCGTAGGGAATGATCTTGAAGATCCCGGCCTGGAAGGGGAGGTCGAGTTCCTGTCGCGTCACGAACCGCTCGCCGAGAACGTCCGCCTCGTAGGGCAGGAGCGTGAAGAACTTGAGCCCCTGGTCGGAAGCCGGCCGTTGGGGCAGTGCCTGCCTCGCGTAGGACAGGCTCGAGTGTTCGTACCACGAGACCGCATCGTACAAGAGGGGCTGCCCCAGGAAGTAGTGGTCGAGCCGCGGCCACCATTCCGTCTGCGTGAAGAACGGATCGACCCGTAGGCTGGCGAGCAGCCGCAATTCACGATTGTCGACCGGTCGTCGGAGGTCGAGCCAGGTTCGTTGCTCGTAGCCCTCCTCCCATTCCGACTCGTAGTACTCCTCTAGGAAGTTGTAATCGCTGATCCAGCCGGCCGTGCCGCGAAGCTGCCAATCGAGCCCGAGATCCTGACGGTGCCGCCAAAACGAGCGGCCGCGAAAGGTGCGATCGGGGAAGCCCGGATAGGTGAAGTCTCGGCGATAGAGTCCGAGGTTGTCCTGCCCCACATCGCCGATGAACCAGGCGTCGACCAGACCGTTGGCCGGCGTGTCGATGAGGAAGCGCGGACGGTTGTAGAGCAGTGACGTCCCGCCGCCGGGTCCGCGCAGGCTCAGATAATCGACGTCGAAATCCCAATCGACTCCGTCAGGCTTCCTCTGCCAGCCGAAGACCTGGAACGCATCCCAGCTGGTGAGCACCTGTATTCCGAAGATCTGATCGTTCTTGATTTGGAGGTTGTTGATGTAGAAAGTTGGCTTTTGCGCGTCGGTCGCCAGAACGGGCCACCACAGCACCGGGACACCCATCAACCGAACCGTGTTGTTGCGCGCGGTGATGAATTGCCGGTGTTCGACGTCCGGCTCACCAGTCATCGGGTCCACGGCCGTCTGGCCGAACGTGTCCGGGAGCGGTACCTGTTCGTCGGTGAAGGCAAGCTCGCGGGATCGGAACTCGAATGTGGGATCACCCATGCGACTCGTCGTGAGTCCGGCATTGCCCGCCACGAAACGGCTTCTGTCGAGCTGTTGGATCACGTCGGCGCGGAGTCTCACGAGTCCCGAGTAATTGTCGACGGGCGTGAGGAGCATCGCGCCGGTGATCGTTCCGGCCGAGCGACGCACGTCGTAGTACATGCTCGATGCCTCCACGACGCGCTGCCCCTGCCGGAAGATGACGTTGCCCTCCATGAACAGTTCGAGCGGCACGTCGGACGCCTGAGCGGCGTTTCCGTCGAGGTCCGGACGGGCCTGTCCCTGCGTCCAGATCACGAGCCGATCGGCCGAGAGGTCGAGGGGGCCGGCAGGATCGACGCCATCCACGACGAGATTGACACCTGAGGTGATGACGGCGATCCATTCGGTGCCAGATGGACTGGGGAACCAGCGAACGTTCAGTGGCACGCTGGACCTCGGGAAGGCCCGCAGCCGTCGGGCCGCCGTCGTGGTCGTGATGGCCGGCGTCGACACGGCGCCGAATTCGGTGAACTGAACCTGCTCGACATCGGAGTCATCGGCTTCAAGAGCCGCCGAAGTCGACGGAAGTTCGTACACGGGGGACGTCGCGGCTGGCGGTGCGATGGAAGCGAAGTCGAGCTGCGGGTCACGGACCACGGCGAAGCGGCCCGTCCATTCCGGACCTCTTACACTCGAACCATCGGCGGGGCCGCCGACCGTGCTGACGCGCACATCGCCGGAGAATCGCGCGAGAATGGTGCGCAGGGGTGCAACGGTTTGGCCATCGCGGGAAGTCGCCGATTCTCCGCCGCGCTCGATCCAGATGACCGCTTCGTGTCCGCTGGCTTCGACCGTTCCCTGACGGACGACGACGCCACCGACAAGATGCCAGACATCATAGGCACCTTCGGTCCAGCGTGACGCCTGTCCGGCCGTCACCGTCATCGGATTCGTCGGATGGACGGCCGGCACCTCGATCCGACCGGCATCCCTGATCGTTGCCGCGAGTCCCTTCGACGGTACGGTTGCAAGCCTTCCGGCAGCTTCGTCGCCACGGCCTTCCGGTGCGGCGGTCACTGTGAAGGGCCCGTCGGCCTGCGCGAAGGGGCTCGAGTGGATTGCCAGGGATCCGGCGACGATCACCGAGAGAAACAACTGGCGCGCACGATCCCCGGTCCGGCCGTTGATCGGGCGGTCCGCACTCGCGTCGGCGGAGGGGTTGGCTGCCATGAAAAAATCGGGCGGACTATAGGTATGACCGATCAGCAAGGTCAAGGCAGAGAACGAACCCACGAAGCGATCGCAAGGTCTTGTTTGCCAAGGCCTTGCGCACGGTTATTGAGCACAAATCGGTGCGTCATCCGGGTACCATGGGCGGGATGCCGCCAGGATCCGCGAATTCGTCTGTCTTCCCCGACCTACCAGGCGTGGGGTGGTTTTTGGTCGCGAATCGCAAATGGCTCGCGCTCGTCGGTGTGCTGCGGACGGTTGCGACTGCCACTCTATCGGGGAGCCTGACATTCTCGACCGCGATCGAGGCGATGGTCGATCGCACCGATCCAGCGCTCGTGTCGCTCTCACGACTTCGGCGCGTGTTCGGTTCGAACGAGGTGGTGCTCGCGACCTACGACGCACCGGACCTCTTCACCCCCGAGGGACTCGAACGGCTCGCCACGTTGGAGCGATCGCTCGCCTCGATCCCACGGGTGCGGTCAACCACGAGCCTCGCCTCGACGCCGCTTGGAGCGGGGATCATCGATGCCGATTCCGAACAGGCCGTCAGGCTCGTGGAGCTGCTCGAGGGCTACGTCGTGGGGGCGGACCGTCGGACCGCTGCTGTCCTGTGCCTTCTCGAAAGCCCTGAAGAAACCGGTGACGCAGACGATACCCGAGCCACCGAAAGCGGTGACGGCAAAGGACGACCGTCACGGGCGGATGCGATCGATGCGATCCGTCACAGGATCGCCGAATTT
>JBJTBB010000062.1:0-6430 GCA_046091125.1 Planctomycetaceae bacterium | reverse complement strand
GGCCGTCGACATAGTCGTGGCCAACGACACGGTTCAGGACATGCTGTTTCGCAATCAGGGCGACGGCCGCTTCGAGGAGCTCGGATCGCTCGCGGGCATCGCCTTCGACGTGGAGGGAAACGCTCGTGGGGCGATGGGGATCGACATCGCCCGTTTTCGCAACGACGCGGACCTCGGCGTCGTCATCGGCAACTTTGCCAACGAGATGACGGCGCTCTACGTCGCACGGGGCGGCCAGCTGCAGTTCAAGGATGACGCCGTGTCAAGCGGGCTCGGGCCTCCCACGCGTCTCGAGCTCACTTTCGGCGTGCTGTTCGCAGACATCGACCTCGATGGGAGGCTCGACATCCTCTCCGCCAACGGGCATCTGGAGGAGGACATCAACAAGGTCCAGAAGACTCAGACCTACGAGCAACCGCCCAAGCTTTACTGGAACTGCGGCCGCGAGCACTCCACGGAGTTTTTACCCGTTCCGTCGTCGAACGTCGGGAATGACTTCTCCCGCCCGATGGTCGGCCGCAGCCTTGCAACTGCCGACATCGACGGCGACGGCGACCTGGACTGCGTGATCACGGCAAGCGGCGGCCGGCCACGACTTCTGCGAAACGATCAGTCTGTCGGGCATCACTGGCTGCGTCTGAGGCTCGTCGGGCGACCACCCAACCCGGAGGCGATCGGAGCCGTCATCGAGTTGCATCAGCGTCCGTCGGATGGCGCAGGTTCCGATGGTGTCCAGACACGATTCGTCAGCCCGACCCGCGGCTACCAGTCTCAGTGCGAGCTGCCGGTGACCTTCGGACTGGGGCCTTCTCCGGCGGACACGGCCCCCACCCGCACGATCAGTATCCGCTGGCCTGACGGATCCTCCACGAGCCATGTCGAGCTCGCCTGCGACCGGCTGCACGTCATCGTGCAGAACGATGCCCCATCCGCGACGGATCCCACCACCGGGGAAGCGGACACACCGTGACGACCACGTCGAAGCCACCTAAGCGCTTCGCTTCCGCCCATGGACCCCTCCCTATCATGACTGCCGGCAAGACCACAACGCTCGTTTCCGACGAGCCGACTGTCATGCATTCACTGCTCCACATTCCGGCCCTTGTCGCGACTCTCATGACGATGTTCGCGATGGCCTGCCGACATCCGGCGCGACTCGAGGCCTCGGAGAGTGATGCCTCGCTGATCACCTCGCGCACGATGTCGTTACGAGTGGGCGATGCCGACCGTCGGGCGATCGTGGTGAACGCACCGACGGCGGGTCCGAAAAGGCCCGCCATCATCGTCCTGCACGGCGGCATGGGAAGCGCGGAACAGATGCGAGCCTCATCCGGATTCGATCGGATCGCCCATCAGCACGGCTTCATGGCCGTGTACGCCGAAGGAACGGAGTTTGGCATCGGCGAGGGAAGCGGCCGCCACGCATGGAACACCGGGCACCTCCTGCGCCGGAGGGTCCGCGACGTGGACGACATAGCCTATCTCGACGCCCTCATCGATGGTCTGATCGCCAACCATGGAGCCGATCCATCCCGAATCATGATGACCGGGGGGTCGAATGGCGGAATGATGACATTCGTGTACGCGGTCGCACGGGCCGATCGCCTCGCCGCCATCGCGCCGGTCGTCGCATCGATGTTCACCTTCGACTCCGTTCCAGCGGTGCCGCTTCCCATCCTGATCATCAGTGGCGCCAAAGCCGCGGAAGTGCCGCTCGAGGGAGGGAAGAGTGAGAATCCACTCGTGCGCGTCGCACAGGCGACGCCATTCAAGCCCCTGCGGGAGGTGGTCGACTTCTGGGTGAGGGCGAACAAATCGATCACCCCTGGTGAGGTGACGATCCAGGGGACGGTGACCACCACGACCTATGCGGCCGGAGAGTTCGGCGCGGTCACTCAATGGATGGTCGACGCTGAGGGCGGCCACGGCTGGCCAGGTTCGCAGTCGAGGCGATCGGGCAACGAGCCGATCGCGGCCTTTTCGGGTGCGGAGCGCGTGTGGGGATTCTTCCGCGACAAGTCGAGGCCATCGGTCGAGCACGGTGATACGGCTTCTTCGTCCCACACGACTGAGTTCCCCGATCTCGTCGATCCCGCGAGAGACAGAAGGGTGCCCAGGCGGATCCTCACGCCTCCTGGCGAGGGCCCCTTCCCGGTGATCGTCATCTCCCATGGGGCCGGGGGCGACCTGGACACCCACTTCGGGCAGGCACAGGATCTCGTGGAGCACGGCTACGCCGTTCTCTGCGTCGAGCATGTCGGCAGTAATCGGGAGCGGCTCAAGGGACAGGGGCTCCGCCTGATGGCGGCCATCGAGGCGATGACTCGCGACGCCGTCGAGGTTCTCGGCCGACCGCGCGATCTGTCGTTCGCGATCGACCAGGCGACTCGATGGAATGCGTCACATCCGCTGCTCGAGGGCAGGCTCGATCTGAGCCGCGTGGGGGTCATGGGACACTCCTTCGGCGCATTCACCACGATGTCGGTCTGTGGCATGCGTCCCGCACTCGACTGGCTCGTGCCGCGAGTAGCACCTGGCGCCGGTCTCGGCCCCGACCTTCGCGACCCCCGAGTGACGTGTGGAGTGGCGCTCTCGCCACAAAGCCCGGGTGAGCCATTCTTCCTCGCCGAGAGCTACGGGAGCCTCCGAGTGCCACTCCTTGGCATCACGGGTTCGAGGGATGATCAACAAGGTGGCAAACCAGCCGCCGCTCGTAAGGATGCGTTCGCGATCTGGCCGACGGGATCCCATCGATTCGTCTGGCTGGCGAATGCCCGACACAACGACTTCACCTCGTCATCAGGCGCCACGGGAAGGTCGCTCCCAAGCTCGACTCGGGAGGACGCCCAACCGGTCATCCGCGCGGCGACTCGTGCATTCTTCGACCTCCACCTCAAGTCCGACACAGCGGCCAAGGAGCGGCTCACGCCCGAGGCCCTGAAGCCCTTCCTGCGAGGCGAGATCGATGCGGTCGAGGTGCTCTCGAAGTGAGCGACCGACCGGCTCAGAAGCCGATCAGGATCGCGATGAGCCCGGCCAGCCCGACGACGACCAGCGCTGACCCGAGGAAATGGGCAATTGCGAGCCGATCGGCATAGCGGTAGTCAATGCGGGCGATCGACCGCAACACGTGACGGTGTTCCCACATTCCCGCCAGCGTGGCCGCCACTCCGAGCATGATCAAGGTCGCGCCGAAGATCCGCGACTTCATCGGCGTGTACCCCGAAAGCCTGCCGTCGAGGCCGACGGCCGCCTGCCCCAGCCTTTCGATTCCGAAGCCCAGCGAGATGAGCGCAAGGCTGGTACGAATCCAGGCCAGAAGCGTCCGGTCAGCCGCCTCGCGATTCCGCTCTCGGGCCAGTTCGTTCGTGAGCACCGGTGGCTCGCCTCGCGACGGGATCGGCTGGGAGTCTTCTTCCATCCTGAAATCCTAACGGATCCATCGGAAGCCGCACGGCCGTGGATCGGGGACCGCGCGTTCCGTTCGACAACCCCTGCTATGCTCGGACTCCCGATCGACGGTCTGATCGGTTGCAGGAGGGTGCTCGATGTGTCCGCTGGTTTCCCGATTTCCCACCGCGGCGGTGATCGTGATCACGGCCCTAATTCTCCCGGAGCCCGGCGGAGTCGCCGCAGAGGGCGTACCCACCGCGTCCACGACGACCGGCGGGCGATCCACCGACGGAGACTTCGCGGCCGCGGCAACGCTCGATGCATTCCTGGGGGAGCCGCTGCTGATCGAAATGCAGGAACTCTGGAAGGGACGCGGGGGCTGGGGCGGTGTTCTCTCGGCCACTGACGGCACCGTGATCGCGATTCGCTCTCCGGGAGGGGGGACGATCCGCCGCAGCCATGACGGGGGACGCACCTGGAACGCTGAGACCGCAATCGATCCCGATGGCGATCCGAAGGCCGCCAATGGTGGCAACGCGCTCCTGGACGAGGTGACGGGGGACGTGCTCTACGTCAACCCTGGTGAACGCTGGCTCTACCGCAGCCGAGACTGCGGCGCGACCTGGACGAAAGAGGTGATCGAGGTGCGTCCAGACGGCTTCGGACTCGTACCGAAGACCGAGGGTGCAGGCGCCATGCAATGCGGCATCACGCTGGCCTTCGGTCCGCACAGGGGAAGGCTCCTGAGCCCGGCGCGGATCATGGGCCCGAAGGACTCCAACGACGTCCCCTGGCGGCCCTATCACTACTCGACGGCAATCTGGAGTGATGACGGCGGACGTGTTTGGCAGACGAGCAAGCCGTTTCCGGTACTCGGCACCGGTGAGGCGGCGATCGCGGAACTCTCGGACGGATCGCTGCTGTACAACTCGCGTGAGCACATGTGTCGTGTCAATCGCTTCTTCGACACGAGCACGGATTGCGGCGACCTCTGGATCGACGCCCGTCGATCACCTGATCTTCCCGACGGACCCCGCGGTACTTCCTACGGACTGATGGCGGGCATGATCCGGCTGCCGATTCGCGGCCGTGACATCCTGATCTACTCCAGCTGCGACACGGACGCCGGTCAGATGCCCGCCAAGGTCGGCGCGTCGATCGCTGCGGGCCGCGAGCGGACCACGGTCTGGGCGAGTTTCGATGGCGGCCGCACCTGGCCGATCAAACGGCTTGTCACCCCCGGTCCCGGCGCCTATTCCTGCCTCGGTCTGGGCCGAACAGGCACGCCCGGCGCCGGCCGCATCCACCTGATTTTCGAAGGCGGGCCGGCCGGAAGCCATTCGGCCGTGCAGGTGGCCACATTCAACCTCGCCTGGCTGCTCGACGGCCGAGAGGTGCCCGCGGGCTAGCGCGATACGAAGCCGCTGCCGCCGCTTGGTCGGCTAAACTGATGTTCACGGTTTCAAAACGAGCCAGCCGCGCGTCAGCAACGCATGGGAGTTTCGGCATGTGCGCGATCCGACTGGCCCCGAACGACAACATCGTCGTCCTCGCCCGCCGCGTCGCTGCGGGTGACGCTGTCGCCATCGACGGTCTTTCGATCCTGATCGACAGGTCACTCGATCTCGGGCACAAGGTGGCCGTCCGTCCGATCGCCGCCGGCGAGAAAATCATCAAGTATTGCGTGCCGATCGGCTCGGCCACGACCGACATCCACCCAGGCGAGCACGTGCATCTGCACAACATGAAGAGCGATTACCTTCCCACCTACACCCTTGACGAGGAGCACCTCTTCGGAGAGCGACCGTGAGCATCGTCCGCACCGACGCTTTCCTCCGATCAGACGGCCGGAAAGGCATCCGGAACACCATCCTGGTCGCCTATCTCGTCGAGTGCGCGCACCATGTCGCCCGCGAGATCCAGTTGCCGTTCCGGGAGCGGGATGTGCACCTCGTCGGATTCGGGGGCTGCTTTCCAAACGCCTATTCGTTTCGCATGCTCGAGGCCCTCTGCACCCATCCCAACGTCGGCGGCGTGCTCCTGGTATCGCTCGGCTGCGAGGGATTCAATCGCCGCGGCCTTCTCGACGCCGTGCGGAAAAGCGGTCGGCCGGCGGACGTGGTCGTCATCCAGGAGCAGGGTGGCACGATGGCGACGATCCGGGATGGCCGTCGCTGGATCGAGGACGCCCTGAGGAGCCGCGAGCGAGTCCCGAGGGCGGTGCTCGAAGCCAGGGAGCTCGTAGTGGCGACGATCTGCGGTGGCAGCGACGGCACGAGCGGCATCACGGCCAATCCCGCGATCGGGCGCGCCTTTGACCGGCTCGTCGCCGACGGTGCGGCCTGTCTGTTCGAGGAGACGGGTGAACTGATCGGATGCGAGGAGGTGATGGCCGGCCGGGCCGTCACGCCCGAACTCGCCCGCATCCTTGTGGCATCGGTGGCGAAGGCGGCCCGCTACTACTCGGTGCTCGGGCATGGCAGTTTTGCACCCGGCAATGCCGAGGGCGGCCTGACCACGCAGGAGGAAAAGAGCATGGGCGCCTACTCGAAGAGCGGTTCGGCGCCGATCGCCGGACTCCTCAAGCCTGGTGACGTGCCCCGCGCCGGTGGGCTCTACCTGCTCGACGTCGTGCCGGACGGCGAAGTCCGCTTTGGCTTTCCCAACGTCAACGACACCGCCGAGATCGCGGAACTCATCGCCTGCGGATCACATCTGACGCTCTTCTCCACCGGTCGCGGCTCCGTCGTCGGATCGGCGATCTCGCCCGTGATCAAGGTGTGCGGCAACCCCGACACCTACCGCCGCCTGTCCGACGACATGGATGTTGATGCTGGCAGGATCCTCGAGGGTCGGGCCACTCTCGACGAGGTGGGAGAGGAGATCCACGCCCTCGTGCGATCCGTGGCCGCCGGCGAGTCGACCGCTTCGGAGCGGTTGGGGCATCAGGAATTCGTTCTCGGCTACAAGAGCTTCGAGCCGATCGGACCGGCATGCAATCCAACCTACGCGCTGGGCTGACTCGGGCGTTGGACGC
>JBJTBB010000061.1:0-4063 GCA_046091125.1 Planctomycetaceae bacterium | reverse complement strand
CCGGCGGTTCGGTCTCCATTGCGACGCTTTCGTCAGAGACTCCTGCCTTCATCGAGATCTACCGCCTCAGATCGCCTCGGCACCCCGCACCGCTCGATACAGTTGAATGGTTTCATGAATCGTCAAGACGTCGATTCGAACCCCCTGTTCCGGCGGATCATCTGACAGGGGCGACTCGGCCGTTTGCCCGACCGCGACGGCGATGGCCGAAAGAGCGGGCTCGAGAAAATCCTCGTTCACGGCGACTTCCACGACGACCAGGCGCGAAACCGTCGCATCGACTCGATTGAGGGGAATGCCGTGGGCGTCCGCGATCGTGAGCCGTTCGATTCGCCTGCGAGCCAATGATTCTCGGACGGACTCGAGACGACTGACCGGCAATGTCACGACGATGAGCCGCATGGGTGTGCCGGATTGGCCTTCCGTGCCGGGCTGGCGACCGTTGAACGGGACTGCTTCGTCAGTCTAGCCGCTGAGACCCCATCGCTCACGTGACGAGAACCCAGGTCGATGCCGGTCACCGGCGATGCGACCGCGGCTCACGGGCGGGGCAGCTCCAGCCGGGCGTCGAGAACCTTCCGGATCCTCGATTGCATGTCGACCAGGTGGGCCCTGGAGTAGGAATCGAGGGTGACGTCGCCCCGCGCAAGCAGGGCGCCGATCCTGGCATCCACTCCCCGCAGTTCCTCGGCTGCGATTGACTCGGCATCGGAGGGAGCCTGCGTCGCGCCGATCGCGAGGCTGCCGAGCCTGGCGGTATAGACCCGCTGCAGCCCCCGTCGAAGGCTGCTGATGGCGGGTTTGCGCGGGGTGTGTTCTCCAGGGCCGATGGTCTCGAGCTCGGAGAGGATTGCACGGGAAAGCCTGGAAAAAAGCTCGGCTACCGTGAATGCCTCCGCATCCTGCGAGACCTTCAACTCGCCGTCCTGAACGCGTGCCAGTGTCAGGGGATCGAGCAGCCGTGAGAGGACGTTCTCCTGCCACATCAGCACGACTTCATGCAGGGGATAGTCTTCGCGGTCCACGGATCGTGAGCCCCAATGAAGCCATTGGGTGGCGACGAGCCGGTTCGTCAGATCGGGAGGAAACGAAAAAGGCTCCGCTGCGAACATCCGTTTTTCGAGGAGTGCGAGAGCGTCCCGTTGCGTGGCTGCAGGCACGACGGTGAAAGGTGCCGGGGCCGCTGCGTCCCCCTTGTGGCTGCGCGATGTGTAGAGGCCGCCGATGAGCCTCGAGGCGATCGACATGGCTTGGCCATGCGCCGAAAGCAGCACGCCGAAGGCCTGCCGTACCCTCTGGTATCCCTCCCCCTGAGCCGCCATGCGATCCACGAGGACGGGCATGACCTGAGCGACCAGGTCGGCCCTGGATCGTGCGAACTCGAGAGGATCCCGGCCGAGGTCGTAACGATTCGAGAGCGGATCCGGATCACCTGGATTGGTGTCCTCATCGGTGGCATATGCGAGTGCAGGTTCGCCGCTGCGGGCGGCGATGGCGTTGAGTTCGTTCCGTTCCGCTTCGGGGGAACCTCCGGCCAGCGGTCGATAGCCATACTCGATGGCCCAAAGGTCGTATGGTCCGAGTGCCGCGGTATAGTAATCCCCCTGTCTGCCCCCCTTGGGGACGATGTTGGCCGGGATGTAATCCATCACGCTGGTCGAGGCGAATCCACCGGCCCCCGGCTCATTGATCTCAGCCAGGGATTTGAGCGCGCTGGCCTTGAAATTATGCCGAAGTCCCAGAGTGTGGCCGACCTCATGCATCGTGACGAGTGTCAGTCCCTGGATCACCAGTCGCTCCTTCTCCTCCGGTGAGAGCGGTAGCTCCGCCGCGGCGAGCGCGGTGGCTGCAAGCGCGGTTTCCCTCGCGTGCCCGTCGAAAAGCATGCAGCCACAGCGACCTCCCACGCACGCCTTTTGGTTCTGGTCGCTCGTTTCCTGGGTCGGCGGCCAACCAGTCAAGGAGGCCACGGTGGCCGGGGTGAACGTTTCGTACTGCGTCCGCCAGTACTGCAGGAAGTCGCCGTCGAAGATGATGTCCGCGTCGAGGATTTGACCCGTGCGGGGGTTCACGCGACTGGGGCCCATGGCGAAGCCGGCACCAGCGGTGATCCAGCGGAACGTGTTGTAGTTGACGTCTTCCGGGTCCCAGTCTGTCTGATCGGGCTGCTGACGAACTTCGATCGCGTTGGAGAAACCGGCCTTCTCGAACGCGCCGTTCCATGCCTCGATGCCCTTGCGAACCGCCGGGCGATAGGCGAACGGAACCGTCTTCTCGATCCAGAACACGATGGGCTTTTTCGGGGGCGACAGGGGGGCCGAGGGCTCGGCCTTCTCCAGTTGCCAGCGGTTGATGTACCGAACGAACCGGTCCTCGTCGACCTTCTGAGAAAAGTCTTTCAGCGCCGTGACGAAATAGCCCACCCGATCGTCCGCCAGCCGCGGGCGGTAGGCATTCTGCGGGAGCAGACTCAGCGAGTAGTGGACCGTGACGGTAACACCGCGTGCGTCTGGAACGGTGTCGAAGGTCACGCTGCCGCTCGATCCATACGTTGCGGCGACCTCGATCTCGACGTTGTCTGGAAATCCCTTGATCGCCCCCCACGTGGAGCGGTCGCGGGCGAATGAGAATCCGGGCAACTGACGGGCGATCTGGGGCAGGTCACTCAGGAAAATGCCAGCCAAGTCGACGAGGTGTCCGCCACCCGGCGTTGTCGCGAGGATCGGAAGACTGAACAGGATGCTATCGGAATAGGCGAGGCCGACGGCCTTTTCCTCGGGGCTGCCCTTGGCTGCAAAGAAACGAACGTTTTTTCGAACGACTTGGATGTTCTTGTCGACCTTGCGGAATTCCCACACCCAATCATCTCCGTCGCCCCAGGTCATCCCTCCGAGTACCGATCGCTCGCCGATTCCACGGGCGATGGAGATCAGGACGAAGAATTCCTTCCCCATCAGATTCGGGGTCAATTCGGCGTAGAGTTTGTCGTCGCGGCGCCACATCGGCACGAGTCCGGGCACGCGTCCGAAGTCCTTGAGCACACTTGCCGCGTCCTTGGTGCCGTCGGCCTCCGCTCCGTCGGCGGCAGTCGCCACGAGCGGCGAGAGCGTCAGGACACACGCCATCAAGCTGATCGCCGCAAACGACGAAGGACGGCCCATGCAGGGGCATACATTGATCCGCATCGTGGTCCTCTCGGTGTAGGGAGGGGTGAGCGAGCGACGAATGTCAGTCGGCATGAACCGAGACCGCGCCAGTAACGCAATCCCCTACCATGAGAGTCTAGCACCGTCCCCGCGATCGAACCAATTCGCCCAGTCGGAGCCGTCGGGGCCGCTTTTCCGGCGGGCGTGGGCGGCGAGGGGTGCAATAAAGCCGATTCTGACGCGCATGCCGCCTGTGCCATCAACGACGTCCGGAGACGGGAGCCCTGGCATGGAGGGAGTGCCACCGTCGGTGCTGATCGGCTTTTTCGACCGAGTGCCCCTGTGCGTCCGCCCGATGAGGCGTGGTTTCAGTGGATCGCCGCTGGTGGTCGTCGACGACCCTTCCTCGCAACGGCCGTGGGTCGTCAAGCGTTTCGCGCAACGGACGCCGGTGACTCGCGCGCTATCGATCCATGCCGTCATGCGGTTTGCACGAGATGCCGGGATCGGAACGGTTCCGTCGCTCAAGACCGCCGTCGATTCGCTGCATCGACGAGCCGGAACCGTGATGGCGGCCCCCGACGGACTCTGGGAGGCTGCCGAGTATCGATTGGGGCTTCCCGTCGATATCCCGTCCCATCGTCACGGTGCGGCCGCCGGCGTGATGCTCTCGGAGGTCCATCGTGTCCTCGAGCCTTGCACGACCGTCGATGAGCGTCCGGGCGTGGCGGGAGGACGCGGGAATCGCGTGGTCGCGCCGGTGCTCCGTGAGCGGCTGGCTCGCCTACGATCGCTCGCGGCGCGTCCATGGTCGATGCGGGCGGACCAGGGGCGTCGATCGGCCGACTTGAATGAGGAGGCATCCGCCGTCGCCACCCTGATCCTCGCCACCGTCACCGAAGTGGAAAAGGTGGGCA
>JBJTBB010000060.1:0-3402 GCA_046091125.1 Planctomycetaceae bacterium | reverse complement strand
GCAGGCCGCCGAGAAGCGACTCGATTCTAGCACGATCTCGCCGCCCATCACCATCGCCACCGAAGGAGACTCGCAGCTTTCCGTCACTGCGCGCTACAGCGACGGCTCGACCCGCGACGTGACAGCCCATGCCCGATTCACGTCCGCCGACGAGGCCGTCTGCACGATCGACCAGTCGGGCCGCGTGCAAGTCGTCGGCCATGGAGAAGGGGCGGTCACCGCGTGGTATGCCTCTCGCATCGCCGTCGCCCGAATCGTCTCGCCTTTTCCCGGTGACGTGCCGCCTCAGGCCTTCGAGCCAGGCCCCTCGGCCAACCTCGTGGACCGGCATGTGCTCTCTCAGCTTGCCACTCTCCACCTGCTACCGGCGACGCGAGCGGACGACGCCACGTTCCTGAGGCGAGCCTTCCTCGACACCATCGGCCGGATCCCGACGGTGGAGGAGGTGCGCCGATATCTCGCCGACCCGTCTCCTTCGAAACGCGAGCGGCTCGTCGACCTCCTGCTCTCCAGGCCCGAGTTCATCGACTACTGGACGTACAAGTGGTGCGACATCCTGCTGGTGAGCGGCGGAAAACTGAGACCGGACGCCGTCAAGGCCTACTCCGGATGGATCCGCGAGCGGGTAGCCGCGAACACACCGTGGAGCGACATCGTGCGCGAGATCGTCACCTCCCGAGGCTCGAGCCTCGAGAACGGTGCCACAAACTTTTTCGCCGTACACCAGGATCCTGAGACGATGGCGGAGAACGTCAGCCAGGCGTTCCTGTCCCTGTCGATCGGCTGCGCGAAGTGCCACAACCATCCGCTCGAGAAATGGACCAACGACCAGTACTACGCCTTTGCGAATCTGTTCGCCCGCGTGCGGGCCAAGGGATGGGGTGGTGATGCCCGCAACGGCGACGGCCGCCGCACGCTGTTCGTCGAGCCGACCGGCGACCTGCTGCAGCCACGGACCGGGCGGGCCCAGCCGCCGGCCCCGCTGGACAGCCCGCCCCTCGATCCTGCCGATCCGACCGATCGACGGGAGGCCCTCGCCGAGTGGCTCACGTCCCCCGACAACCGGCAGTTCACCCGGTCGATCGTCAACCGTGTCTGGTCGAACTTCTTCGGCGTCGGTCTCGTGGAGCCTGTGGACGATCTTCGCGCGACGAACCCTGCATCGAACGAGCCGCTGCTCGAGGCGTTGTGCGACTTCACGGTGGAACACCACTTCGACCTGAAGTCGCTCATGAGGCTCGTGCTCCTGTCAGATACCTATGCCCGATCGAGCGAAGTGGTCGAGGGCAACCGAGGTGACCGACGCTGGTTCGCCCGCGCCTACCCGCGTCGACTGATGGCGGAGGTCCTCGCCGATGCGATCGTGGACGTGACCGGTGTGGCCGACTCGTACACCGAGATCGCGCTCAACGACGGGTCTTCGGAGAAGACCAACGCCTATGCGGCCGGCACCAGGGCCATCGAGTTGGCCGATTCGGCGATCCGCAGCCGATTTCTTCGCACCTTCGGTCGCAACGCCCGCGACATCACCTGCGAATGCGAGCGATCGAACCAGCCGAGTCTCGTGCAGGTGCTCAACCTGGCCAACGGATCGACGCTCAACGAAAAGCTGGCGGCGAAATCGGGATGGATCACGCGACTCCTCGCCACCGATCCTCCCCCGGTCGAGATTGTCGACGACGCATTCATGCGGTGCTTCGGACGCCAACCAAAGGACGAGGAGCGAACCCGTCTGGTGGCCCTGCTCGACGCGGCGCGCGGCCCCAAGGATGGCACATCCATGCCGACCGGTGACTCCGGACAGGCGGCCGCGACCCCGCCCATGGCCAACGCGACCGCCTTCCGAGAAGCCGTCGAGGACCTCTACTGGTCACTCCTGACCAGCCGCGAGTTTTTATTTCAACATTGAGAACCGGCGTCCGTCCGCGCCCCCGGAGTGCTCCGCCATGCGACAGTTTCCCCGACTCGTCACGGCCGCCGTGATCCCGCTCGTGGTCACCGCCATCCCGGTCGAGCTCGCGGGGGCCGAACCGACAGGCCCCTCCTACGAGCGCGAGATCGCACCGATCCTGCGCACCTACTGCCTCGGCTGCCACGACGATGCCACTCAGGAGGGTGGACTATCGGTCGAACGCTACGCGACCCTCCGCAAGGGAGGCGAGACCGTTGGCGATCCCGTTCGACCGGGAGATGCCGACGCCTCAACGCTTCTCGCACGGCTCACGAGCGGCGGGAGCGATCACATGCCTCCGCACGATCAGCCGCAGCCACAAGCGGCCGACGTGTCGCTCGTCCACGAGTGGATCGCCGCCGGCGCCGGTGGCCCGGAGGAGGATCGGTCGCTCGCCGAGTCGTTCCGCGTGCCCTCGCTTCCCGGCTACTCTGGAACGCTGGCGGTGTCGGCGATGGCCCGATCACCGGACGGGTCGCTACGGGTCGTGGCCCGCGGCCGCACGATCTCGATCACCGATGCGACCGGTTCAAAGGTGAGATCGTTCGAGGCACCGGAGGGCGCGCAGCATGCTGCTGCGCGGGTGGCAGCGGTTCACTTCTCGTCCGATGGCCGGCTGCTCGTGGTCGCGGGGGGCACGCCCGGACACTCGGGCGTCGCAGAACTTCGCGACGTCACGACAGGAACGTTGATCGCCCGCTTTGGCGGCCACCGCGACATGCTGTTGGATGCCGAACTGTCTCCGGACGGCCGACTGCTGGCCACTGCGGGCTACGACCGGTCGGTGAAGCTCTGGAACGTGGCGGACGGCTCGCTCGACCAGTCAATGGATGGCCATACAGGCGCCGTGAACGATCTCGCCTGGCATCCATCGGGAAAGGTTCTAGCCTCCGCGAGCGCCGACGAGACCGTGAAGCTCTGGCGAATCACCGACGGGCTGCGGCTGGACACGCTCTCCCAGCCGCAGGGAGAGGTGCTCGCCGTCGGATTCGTGCCCGACGGAAGCAGGGTGCTCGCCGCCGGGGGTGACAGGCGGGTGCATGTCTGGAAGGTCGTGTCTCTCGACGCACCCGGCACCAATCCGCCGCTCGAAGCGCGCTTCGCCCACGAGAGTCCGATCGTGGCGATGGCGATCGCAGCGGACGGGCAGACGCTCTTCACCGCCGGAAAGGATGGTTCCCTCCGCGCCTGGACGTTGCCTTTGGTGACCCACACCGCCGATCTGCCTCGGCAGCCGGACGTGCCGTCGGTGCTCGTGGGCACGGCAGGCGGCGTGCTCGTCGCGCGGATGGATGGATCGGTCGATCAGGTGGACTTCGTTGCGGCCGCCGCCCCGACGGCCACGACCACGGCGGCCGTGACGACCACCGCCGCCCCGACACCCCCAGCCTCGGTTCCTCCGATGCCGGATGTGCGCATCGCCGAGCGGGAGCCCGATGACGCGGCGACAG
>JBJTBB010000059.1:0-3051 GCA_046091125.1 Planctomycetaceae bacterium | reverse complement strand
TGGCCCGGAAAGTCTTCGGAGAATGGTGTCGCTGCTGGCCACCCCGCTGGCTGTTCGCGTGGCCGTGGTGCAGCACATGCCACCGGTATTCACCGCCACGCTTGCAAGGCGGCTGGATGAGCTTTCCACCACCGCAAGGGTGGTGGAGACGATCGATGGGATACCCTTGGAGCGAGGGCGGATTCACATGGCGGCTGGAGGATGCCATCTCCGCACGCAACGGATCCAGGGCGTCGTGAAAACCGCCGACGACGGTGGGGCTCCTGGCGTTCCGGCCAGGAGCGAATTCATCGTCTGCCGCAACGATTCATCTTCGCCACCGAAGCTGGGGTGCCGTCCATCGGTGGACGTGCTGCTCGAATCGATGGTCGCGACGTATGGTGGCCGGCTTCTGGCCGTGATCCTCACCGGTATGGGACACGATGGCGCCGATGGATGTGCGGCCGTCAGGGCGGCGGGCGGCACCGTGGTCGCGCAAGTCGCAGGGGAATATGCCGTCTACGGCATGCCGAAGGCGGTCATCGAACGAGGACTCGCCGACGCGGTCATGTCGGTGGCCGAGATCGCGGCCCTGCTGTCGGCCGGAAGGGCTCTGCGGTAGCTTGCGAGGATGTCTGGCAGGCATGCGTCGGGCGTGAATTTCATCCGGGCCGCCGACCGGGCGGCTTCCCCCATCCGTCGTCGCAGCTGGGCGTCGATCGCGAGGGAGAGGATCGCTTCGGCGAGCGGACGGTCTCGACCGGCCGGCACGACGAACCCGTCGATCCCGTGTCGCAGGCACTCTCGTACCCCGCCGACGTTGGTGGCCACGACCGGCACGCCGCAGGCCATCGATTCGAGAATACCCAGTGGCATGACCTCGCTGCGGCTCGGCAGGCAGGAGCAGTCGCTCGCCGAGAGGATGTCCGGCACGTCGTCGCGTCGTCCGGCGATCACGACTCGACCGGTCAGTCCATGACGGAGGATCTCCCGCTCGATCCGTGGCTGGTAGTCGGGCCGCACCGGGCCAACCAGCACGAGTTGCACGTCCCCCCCGGCGGCGATCAGGCTGGGCAGCACCCGCACGAGGCGGTGTTGAGCTTTACGCCGCGACACCTCGCCGACGACGGTGATCAGAAATGAGTCATGACGGATGCCCAATGAGTCGCGAACGGTCTCGGTCGTCGCAGTCGGTCGAAACCTTTCCTGGGCGACGAAATTGGGAACGATATCCAGCCGTGCTGCCGAGATGCGGTTCCAACGTCGTTGAAATCGTGCGACCCGTTCGCTCGCGACGATCACACGATCATGTAGCCACCAGTGGGGCTGCAGATGCATCTCGTGACACGTGGCCACATTGCGAAAACCGTGAAACCTCGCCAGGAGCATTCCGAAGACGTGGGCCGATGTCGAATGGCTGTTGATGACATCGATCTTCAGGCGTCGTGCCTCCGCCGCGATCCGTGAGAGTTCCGCACGGGATCGAGTCAGCGGAGAGTGGATCCGGACGACATCCTTCGGCGTCGATGCGCCGGCGATCCAGGCTCCCTTGGCGTGCACGAGGGCGACGTCGTGCCCCTGACGCACGAGCGCACAGGTCAGTTCGTGGCAGTGGCGGATCGCTCCGTTGAGGGGGCGTCCGCCGACGATTTGCATCACGCGCATCGATGAGTCCCCGGCGTTCCGTGGGCGGGCGAACCTGGGCAACGTGGACTGTCCGCCGCGATCGAGGGGGACTTGTAGGACCCCGAACGGATGGCGTCAATGCCGGTGAATGACCTGCCAGCCCGCCGGCCGACGTACGGGGCGGATGGAGCGCGGAAAAGCGACGTGGATCGCCATCGAAAACCGATGGCTCAGCCGTTGCGCACGTCCCGACGGACCTGGGCACGCTTCACTCGGGCGGCCGCGTGCGCATTTCTGTGCATGGCGAGTCCCTGCATGCTCTCTCTGGCCCGCCGCGCGGCCGCCTTCACGGATCGTTGTCCGGCTGCGTCGGTGCGCACTCGCTGGCCAGAAGCGGAAACCGATCGGGTCGCGAGTGTCGCGACATCGAGGGCCTTTCGGGAGCGGCCCGACTTCGATGCCTTCGTCCGAGTCGCCGGTCGCCTTCCGACCAATGCTGACGAGGCCTTCGTGGGCCGAGAGGATTTCGCACTGCGTGACGACTTTCGTGGGGCCGTCGCGGCCACCTTCGCCTCCACCGTGACCTTCGGTTCCAGGATCGCACGGAGTCGCTCTTCGAAGCGACGCAGCGCGCCATCGAACAATTCCGCCTTTTCACGGCTACGGACATTGCTTGCAGCCGTCGCCACCGGACTGCCCAAAGCCCCCTTAACGGCCCCTCCGCGGGAACGCTTCGTCGAACGATTCTGCCGGGTGAACTTGTCGAGCCATTTGTCTCGGAGGTCCCTTGCCCGGCGGATCGCCGTTTGCAGCATCTTTTCGGTCGCCTTCTCGACCGAGGAGCCGAAGCTCGACTCGAGAAAGGTCCGCTCGGCGTCCGTCAGCAGTGACCGAACCGATGCCGATACGGATGAAAGCGAACCGGCTACCGACTGACGTGTGGAGAACGATGCGCGTGTGGACTTTGGCATGATTGTTTTCTCACGACCGAAAGAAGCGGCCGGCCCTGGAGTGCGTTCGGACAAACCTCTCAACCGCCCTTCATCCTCGCGATCGGCGCTCCCGTTGCAAGCGGTTTCAGGGGTGAACACACGAATCGACGCCAAACGAGGGCGACCGCCGGAAACCGACTCCTGATAGAGACGTTGAGCTTTTGGCGGAATGGAACCTACGCTTTTTCAAGAATGGTCAGCTTTCAGCGACAGGCCAACGCGGCGGTTTGGACCCCCGTGCCGCCGTCAGGCGGCACGGCCTGAATCGTCGCCCATCCCGATTCCACCCGGAGCATGCCCGCGCGGCGCATGAGACTCGACGATGAAACGCTCGCCCCCGCGAACCCAACAAGTTCGGAATGCCTGCGCAGCCTCTGGTCCGACATCGATCGACAGACGACGCGCCCGTGGGCTCGGCCTCGGACTACCGGAGGAGATGGCGGCGACACTCGCT
>JBJTBB010000058.1:0-3163 GCA_046091125.1 Planctomycetaceae bacterium | reverse complement strand
ATGTACGGTCCGAACTTGCCGACGCGCACCGTGACGTCCGCGCTTCCCGGCTTGTCGGCCGGAATGACGATGCTGCTTGCGATTCTCGCATCGATCTGGCCGACGGAGTCGGCCAGTTGATCCTTCAGACCCGACTGACCGTCACCAAAGTAAAAACGGCGCAGGTACGAGAGTTTCTCTCCCTCGCCACGACTGATGGCATCGAGGTCCTCCTCCATCTGTGCGGTGAACTGGTAGTCCACAAGACCGTGCAGATGTTTCTCGAGCAGTTGGGTCACCGCGAATCCGACCCAGGTTGGCACGAGGGCGCCGCCGCGTTTACGGCAGTACTCGCGTCGGAGGATGGTGTCGATCGTCGCCGCGTAAGTGCTCGGTCGGCCGATGCCGCGCTCTTCAAGCGCCCGCGTGAGCGTGGCTTCGGTGTAGCGTGCCGGAGGCTGCGTGACGTGAGCCACCGTCTCGAGTTCGCGACATGCGACGCCGTCTCCGACGGCCACGGGCGGGAGGAGGGTTTCCCGGTCCGCTAGCTCGGCGGCTGGGTCGTCCGAACCCTCGACATAGGCCCTGAGAAACCCTGCAAACTCGATGGTTTTCCCGCTGGTGGAGAAGGTGGCTGCATCACCCGCGGCGTCGGCGGCGTGGACGACCAGCGACGTCTGGCGGCCGCGCGCATCGGCCATCTGGCAGGCCATTGTCCGCTTCCAGATCAATTCGTAAAGCCGCAAGGCGTCCGCGTCGAGCGCACTGCGGAGTTCGTCGGGCGTGGGCATGGAGATGCCGGCGGGCCGGATCGCCTCGTGGGCCTCCTGGGCGTTGGCGACCTTGGTTTGGTAGGCACGGGGGGCGGACGGCAGATGATCGTTGCCATAGAGCCGTTCCACCGATCGACGGATCGCCTCGATCGCCTCGGCTGCCAGGTTGGTCGAGTCGGTGCGCATGTAGGTAATGTGGCCATTCTCATAGAGGCTCTGGGCGATCTGCATCGTGCGGCGCGCGGTGTAGCCGCATTTGCGATTGGCCTCCTGCTGGAGTGAACTTGTCGTGAAGGGTGCGGCAGGTCGTTGCGTGAAGGGACGATCGTCGCGGGAGAGCACGCTGAACGTCGCCTCGGACAGCCGCTCCTTCAGGCGGCGGGCATCCTCCTCGCCCAGCAGCAGCACCTGCTCCCCCTCTTTGAGGCGTCCTGTCGCGGCGTCGAAGTGCGAGCCCTTGGCGATCGATCGACCCTCGACCGAGGCGAGCCTCGCATCGAACTCATTTCCGGAGGCTGAAAAACGTGCGGAGAGGTCCCACCACGTCCCGCTGCGGAAGTCGATACGCTGTCGTTCACGCTCCACGAGTAATCGCACCGCGACGCTCTGCACCCGACCGGCAGACAATCCCCGTCCAACCTTTTTCCACAACAGCGGCGACACCTCGTAGCCGTAGAGTCGGTCCACGATGCGTCGCGTTTCCTGTGCCTCGACGAGATGCTCGTCGATCTGCCTGGGATGGTCGATGGCCGCCTGGATGGCCGCCTTTGTAATTTCGTGGAAGACGAGCCTGTGGACCGTGACCTTCGGCTTGAGCACTTCCGCCAGGTGCCAGCTGATGGCCTCCCCCTCACGATCCTCGTCCGTCGCCAGGTAGAGCGCGCTTGCATCAGCGAGCAACGACTTGAGTTTCGCCACCTGTTTTTTCTTGTCGGCGGACACCACGTACAGCGGCTCGAAGTCGTTGTCGACGTTCACGCCGAGTTTGGCCCAGGGCTCCTTCTTGCGTTCCTTCGGGATTTCGTCCGCACCGTGAGGCAGATCGCGAATGTGCCCCACACTCGCCTCGACGTTGTAACCACCGCCCAGGAATCCCCGAATCGTGCGGGCCTTTGCGGGAGATTCGACGATCACGAGAGGTTTTCCCCCGCGTGCCGCCTTCGCTCTGGGAGCGGCTGCTTTCGACGTCTTTTTTTTCTTCGCCATCGACCGCATCCCCTGGAAGGTCCGCTCGTGTTTCGCCCGATCAACCGGTGGTCCGGCCCGAAGAGGTCGGGATTGCACCCGAGGTCATCTGCGCTACAATCCCCGTTCGCTGATCCGCTGCCCCGATTTGACGGTTTTTCCGCCGCCGGAGGGCTTCATTCCGGCGAACGGCCGATTGAACGGACCCTTACGGCCCCCGGAAGCGTTACCCTCGATCGGTTTTACTTGTCAAGAGTCAGGGCTCGGGCCCGAGAACGAAGAGGTGTTGTGCCATGGCCGGTCCTTTCGACATCTTTCGGCGAAATCAGAGGGCTTTGCTCGTGGCAGTGGCCATCCTGGCCATGCTCGCGTTTGTCGTGCTGCCCCCCATCCTCCAGCAGATGGACCCCTCCGGCGCGACTTCGAACGCAACGGTTGTGAGGTGGTCGGGGGGGCAGCTTGACGAAGCCCAGATCGCGCAGGCCGTGACGACACGCCAGCTCGTGAACCGCTTTTTGGCCCTCGCGGCGGTCGAGGCCGGTCGGGACACATCCCGGCTGCAATTGTTCATGCCGGAAACCGAGGAGGGTGTCGTGCAGGCGCACCTTCTCCGTCGTGAGGCCTCGGAGCAGGGAATCGTGATCAGCGACGAGGCTATCAACGAGTTTCTCAAGAATTGGACGAACAATCTCGTCAGGGCGCCACAGTTCGATGCCATCCTCGCCCGGCTCTCGGCGGGACCGATGGCGATCGGTGAGGCGAGGCTCTTCGAGGCCCTTCGTGATGAACTCGAAGCCCGAACCATGCTCGTGATGTCGCAGACGGGTTTCGCCTCCGACACGCCTTCCTGGCGGTGGGACGACTTCATGAGGCTGGAACAGTCGGCGATCGTCGAGGTGGTCGCGGTGCCGTCGTCATCGCTCGCCGCCGAAGTTTCGTCGCCGTCGGAATCAATCCTGCGGGCGTTCTTCGAGAAACATCGCGAGTCGTTGCCCGATCCGGAAAGCCCCGAGCCCGGTTTTCGGGTGCCGCATCGGATCGAGGCGGAGTACCTCGTCGCACTGCAAAAGCCGTTCATGGAGGCGGCGGCGAAGGAGGTGACCGAGGAGCAGATCCAGTCGTACTACGATGAAAACAAGGAACGCCTCTTCCGGTCGAAGACGAAGACGGCCGATCCTGCGGACTCGGCGGCTGAATCCTCGAGCCCCGGCGAGCCTGCCGATCCA
>JBJTBB010000057.1:0-6176 GCA_046091125.1 Planctomycetaceae bacterium | reverse complement strand
CCGTAATCGATGACCTCCGCCTCCCATCCCCCGGGCACTCGAAGGGTGTGGGCGAACACCTCCGACCCGTCCGCAAGCTTCCCGAAGACTCGACTGACGGGCTTTTCCATCACGGGCTGTGAAACCGGTTTGTCGGCCGCGTCGCCGAGGCTGGGTGCGAGGAGGATCACGGCCAGGCTCATCGAGAGCCATCGGCCGAACGATCCAAGGAGTCTAGTGGCTCGATTCATCGCTTGCCGATTCATCAATTGCCCCCCTTTGACATCAGTTTCTGTTGCCGCAGCGGCCCCGCCGCCTCGGCCTCCTCCTGGCGCTTCTCGATCCAGCCATCCACGCTCCAGGGCCCTGCTCCGAAGGCCGCGAGCATCAGGAGGCCGCCGCCGATCGCCACATTCTTCATGAACTGGATCGACTGCAGGGCACGGACCTGAGGATCGGCCACGTCCCAGAAGTCGTGGAAATAGAAAGTCGCCGCAGCCAGGAACACGAACAGCAAAATCGCCCCGATCCGCGTCCAGGCGCCGCTGATCACGGACAGACCTCCGAGCAGCAGCAGTCCGATCGCTCCGAAGAGGGCGAGCCGTGGCTGGGGCACTCCTTCGCTCTTCATGTATTCGGCGGTCGCCTTGAATTGCGGAATCTTGTTGCCGACCGCGCTGACCAGAAAGATCGCCGTCAGCATGAGCCGGGCGATGAGCGCGACGGCGCCCTGGATGGCCTCTATCACCATGAACACCTGCCTCCCCAACCGCCTGCCGGATCGATTCAACCCGCCGCGAAGGACTCCAAGAATGTGCAGGAAACAGCACCCAGCAGGCAAGCCTGACTTTGCTGCAAAATTAATCGCTCATGAAGTGATGCGCCAGGCGGGCTGGTCACGGGTCATGCAGTGAACCGCCCCGCGACCCCAGATCAGGTCGCTCGAATCGACCGGCTCGATCGTGCGGCCGCGAAAACAGCCCTCGAGCGTCACCATCGCCTGGTCGTCGGTCGTGCATCCGAAGACCGGGACCAGCACAGAACCGTTCGTGATGAGGAAATTCAGATGGCTCGCAGGGAGCTGGACACCGTGACGCTCGTAGCGAGACGGGATGTCGATGTGAATCAATTCAAGTCTGCTGCCTCTCGCGTCTCGTCCTCGTGAAAGCGAGTCCGCCAAGGCCTCCAAGATCTCGTGATTCGGATCGGTGCGATCGGATTGACGGGCAATGGCCACACGACCGGGCGCAACGAAGCGGGCCACCTGATCCACGTGACCGTCGGTATCGTCACCGGCGAGAACGCCATCGATCCAGATCACGCGCTCGATCCCCAACCACTCCGCAAACCGACGCTCCGCCTCCGCCTCCGAGAGCCCGGGATTGCGTGCCGGGTCGATCACACATCGCCGGTTCACGATCAGCGTGCCGGCTCCGTCGGTTTCGATCGCCCCGCCCTCGAGCACGAACCCGGGCCTCACTGCGGGCAGTCCGAGTTTCTCGGCCACGCGGCCGGAGACTGCGGCATCGAGTTCCCAGGGCGGATACTTTCCCCCCCATGCGTTGAATGCAAAGCAGACCGCGACCTCGCCGGGCTGCGTCGGAGCATCCGATGGAATCCGTGCTGGGCCATCGCGCTGGACTCGCGGCACAAGAATGACCGGCCCCGAGTCCCGTATCCAACCATCACTGGTGGGAATGTCCAGAAAGCCGACTCGATCGACGCCGCCAAGGCGGTCGCGGGCCTCCACCAGGGCCTCACCGGAAGCCACGATCCACACCCGTTGATGCCTGGCCACCAAGGCCGCGACTCTGGCATAGACGGCGGGCACCGGACCGAAGTGCCCGGGCCATGTGGCCTGGCGATGCGGCCAGGCGATGCACGTCGACTCCTGCGGCTCCCATTCCGCCGGCAGTCGATGGGATATGGCGAAGGGGTTCACGTCCCGGCACCCCATCGGTCCAGTAGTCCGCGATAGGCGTCGATGCGACGATCGCGAAAGAAGGGCCATCGCGTCCGCGACCACTCGATCCGGCCGAGGTCGCAGTCGCACACGATGACCTCGGGCGAATCGTGAGGGGCCATCGCAAGCCGCTCGCCGTTCGGGGCGTACACGACGCTCGCTCCCCAGAATCGCAGGGCTCCCTCGCGGCCCGTACGATTGACGGCGACCACGAATACGCCGTTGGCGATGGCATGACTGCGAAGCATCGTGTCCCAACTCTGGTACTGCTCGGCATGGAGCCGCTCTTCGCCGTCCAACCAACCGATCGCCGTGGGATAAAAAAGCACCTCGGCCCCTGCCATCGCCGTGAGACGGGCGGCCTCCGGATACCACTGGTCCCAACAGACCAGCGGCCCGACGGCCAGGCGGCTGGTGGCGATGCTCATGAAACCGGTGTCACCAGGCGTGAAATAGAACTTTTCGTAGTAATGCGGATCGTCGGGTACGTGCATCTTGCGGTAGACACCCACAAGCGAACCGTCTCGATCGAACACGACCGCCGTGTTGTGAAAAAGCCCATGGGCCCGTCGTTCGAACACGCTCCCCACGAGCACCACGTCATGCTCGCGGGCCGATGCCGCGAGGCGTTCGGTGAGCAGACCGGGCACGACTTCAGCCTCGGCGAATCGATCATGGTCCTCGGACTGACAGGGATACTCACCGGCGAAGAGTTCCTGGAGGCAGACGACGTGCGCACCGGCGGCCTTCGCCCGCGCCACGCCCGCCAAGGCCTGCTCGACGTTCGCTCCGCGGTCGTTCGAACAGGCCGATTGCACGAGACCCAGCCGGACGACCGCACCACGGGCCGCCTCCCGGGCAAGGCTCATCCGGCCACCGCCTGCTCCAGCCGTGCCGCAGGCACGGGGAATTGCTCGGCAAGATCCGCCACCTCGGAGCGAACCCCCTCGAGGGTCCGTTGATCCTCGGGGCTCTTGAGCGCCCGCAGGATCCAGGCGGCGATCCGCTGCATCTCAGTGACGCCCATGCCGCGGGTCGAAAGTGCCGGAGTTCCCAGCCGGATGCCGGACGGATCCATCGGCTTTCGCTCATCATAGGGAATCATGTTCTTGTTACAGGTGATCCCGCAGCGGTCGAGCGTCTCCTCTGCCAGCTTGCCGCCGATCGAAAGCGGGGTCACGTCCACCAGTACCAGATGATTGTCGGTGCCACCGCTGACCAGCCGCACGCCTCCCGCCGCGAGGGATTCGGCGAGTGCACGGGCGTTGGCGATCACCTGCCGACCGTAGGTCTTGAACTCCGGCTTGATCGCCACGGCGCAGGCCACGGCCTTGCCGGCGATGACGTGCATCAGCGGCCCCCCCTGCTGCCCCGGGAAGACCGAACGGTCGAGATCCTTCGCATGCTCGGTACGGCACATCGCGATGCCACCCCTCGGTCCACGAAGCGTCTTGTGCGTGGTGCTCGTCACATAGTCGGCCACGGTCACCGGATTGTCATGGAGTCCTGCCGCCACGAGCCCGGCGTAGTGGGCCATGTCGACCATCAGCCTCGCCCCGACCTCGCGGGCGATCTCCGCGAACTTCGGGTGCGGGATCTCGCGCGGATACGCGCTCGCCCCGGCGACGATCAATTTCGGATGGTGCTCGCGCGCCAGCCGAGCGACCTGGTCGAAGTCGATCCGGTGATCCTCACGACGCACGCCGTAGTGCACGAATCGATAGAGGATGCCCGATGCATTGAGCTTCATCCCGTGGGTGAGGTGACCACCATGGGCGAGGTCGAAAGCGAGCACGGTGTCGCCCGGCTGGATCGCGGACAGGTAGACCGCCGCATTGGCCTGGCTGCCCGAGTGGGGCTGCACGTTGACGTGCTGGGCACCGAACAGAGCCTTGAGCCGATCACGGGCGAGGTCCTCGATCGTGTCGACGAATTCGCAGCCGCCGTAGTACCGCCTGCCCGGATACCCTTCGGCGTACTTGTTGGTCAGCACGCTTCCCACGGCCTGCATCACCGCCGGACTCGTGAAGTTCTCGCTGGCGATCATTTCGAGGCCCTCCTGCTGACGGACCTCCTCCCGACGGATCGCGGCGAAGACTTCGGGGTCGTCCATTTCGAGGGCGTGCAGCGGTCCGGCCACGATCAAACTCCTACAGGGACGATTGACATCAGACTTGGAGACAACCGACTCCGACGGAGCCAACGCCCGTCGGCGATCGAATCCTTCGATCGATCCTAAGCATTGTAACGGACTCGTCAGGCTCGCTTCTTTGCGGGCCGGAATCGTTTGCACGGACTCAGTCCAGCACAAGCGGCTCCGGCATGAAGGTCACAAGTGGGATGCCCAGGGCGACCAATCCCAGGAGCGTTCGAACCACACCCAGACGGCTCCCATCCTCGCGGATGGGCGGGTGGTCGGCACCCATGAGCGTCACCGCCACGACCAGGGCGATCCAGTTGTAGAAGCCCAGAAGCACGATTGCCGCGATCGCCGCGAGGAGGACCCCACGCGCCAGCCAGTCGGATCGACTGCCGAACACGGCGCGACTGACGTGCCCGCCGTCGAGTTGACTCACGGGGATCATGTTGAGACCGGTGACGAGCAGCCCAACCCATCCGGCCATGAACAGCGCGTTGGGCGCGAGCCTCGAACCGTCCGCCAGATCGGGACGCAGCATCGACACGAGCCACGAAGCGACCGGTGGCATCGCGAACGGACTCGAGCCGTCCGGAACCGCCATGACGATGCCGGCCACCAGTACGGGCAGGGCGACGACCAGGCCCGCGAGCGGACCGGCCACCGCGATGTCGAACAGCTGACGACGGTTCGCCCGTGATCCCTCCATGCCGATCACGGCCCCAAGCGTGCCGGTGAGAAGGATCGGCACGGGTATGAAAAACGGCAGCGTCGCGGGAATCCGATGCAGGCCGGCGGCGACGTAGTGACCGCCTTCATGGGCAGCGAGCACCGACATCACCGCGAGCATGTAGAGGAGTCCCCGCGGCCAATGGACGAGTACGGCATCGAACACCGCCTCGTCGACACCCGCCACGAGCGGCTGCCATCCGACGCATCCCGCGAGGAAGGTCGTGAAACAAGTCACCACAAAGAGTGTCACCTGCAGGGGAAGGCCCCGCTGCGTGCGTTGGAGCGAATGGACTACAGGCTCCTCCCGCACACACTCGAAACCCTCGTGGCGAACCGTCGCTTCCATTCGAATGAGAATAGCAGTCCCCACTCCCGTCACTCCGAGTCAATCGAGCGGGTGGGTCGGCACGTGCATCAATCCAGTAAAAACCGTTGGCTCAAAAGCTGGCTCCAGGGGGGCTTCTGGCGAGTCGCACGCCGCTCATTTACAACCAAGACTCGTCGGCTCGTCCTCGGTGGATCATTTCGTGGCACATGGCCTCGAATCATCGGGAGCCGGACGTTCCTTTCGACCGGAGTTTCCAATGCATCGACCCATGAGCGATCGTTTCTGCCGGTATCCACGGTCCTGGCGTTGGCTGGCGGTGATCGTCGGCCTGACGGTCGCCGTTCAAGGATTGACCGCCCGTTCAGAGCCCCGCGTCGTGGCGGTCGTGGCCAGCGACGGATTTTCCGACCTGCGCAAGCAGATCACCTGGGCAGGGTCACAAGCGGGGAACCCCGCCGCGGCCATCCTCCTCGAATCCCTGATCACGGGCGCGACCGGCGGAAGGGGGCTCGACGGACTCGATCCCCGTCGACCATTGGCACTGGTGATCATGGCGGACGGGGACCAAATCGCCGCCAGTGGCTTCGTGCCGGTCAAGAGCGCCGATTCCCTCCTCAAATCGTTGGAAAACGTGCTGGGTCCGGCACAACGCCAGGGACCTCTCTGGGAGTTGCCAGGCGCTCCCCTTGGCGGAATGACGGTCCGTGAGGCCGAGGGATGGGCGATTGTCCGCCCGTCGAGCATGCCGGCATCGGAGGCGACCACCCCTGGCGAGGTTGTGGAAAATCTCGTCGACCGTCACACGCTGGCCGTGAAGGTGTTCCCATCAAGGATGCCTCCGAACATGCTCGCAGCGCTCGGGGAGATGGTGCGGCAGGCTGCCAGCCGCCAGACCGGCGGGCAGCCCGTCGATCCAGGGCAGATCGTGCAGGGCATCGAAAACCTCCGACAGACCGAGTCGATAACGCTCGGCCTGGCGATCGACATCGAACAGGGGCGCGTGTTGCTCGAGAACCAAGTGGTGGCAGTCGACGGAA
>JBJTBB010000056.1:0-11541 GCA_046091125.1 Planctomycetaceae bacterium | reverse complement strand
TCGAGGTGCCCATCATGTCCGCATAGCCGGTGAGGTCGAGCCAGTGACGAGCCCATCGCTCGCCGAAGGCCTTCGACGCGAGCAACCTGTCGACCACCCGGTCGCGGGCCCGCGGCGACGTGTCGGCCATGAAGTCTGCGACGTCGGCGGGAGTCGGAGGCAGACCGGTCAGGTCGTAGCTCACGCGTCTCAGCCAGGCATGCCGGTCCGCGTCGGCCGCCGGACGCAGGCCGGCCTCTTCCAATGCGGCGTGGATAAAACGGTCGATTGCGTCCAGCGGCCAGGATTCGTCAGCGACGGCGGGTGGGAGTGGATCCCGTATCGGCTGGAATGCCCAGTGACTGCGGCCGGCCTGGATGTCGAACCCCGGCTTGCTCGCGACGGACCCCTGCCGCGGGTCGGGTGCACCCATGGACACCCATTGCTCGAGGATCTCGATCTCCGCCGAGGAGAGCTTTCCGGTCGGTGGCATCTGGAGGGTCCCATCGTCGTAGCGGATCGCCCTGATGAGCAGGCTTTCGTCCGGCCTGCCAGGCACCACGGCCGGACCGGAATCCCCTCCAGCCGCCCAGCCGCTGCGCGAATCGAGGACGAGTCCTCCCTCGATCGCCCGGTCATGGGCGTGGCATTCGAAGCACCGAGCGCCGAGTACGGGGAGCACCTTCTCCGCGAAATGCCTCTCAGCATCCGTTGGGGGCGGGCCGCCGATGGCGACCACGACCCCGTTTGCGACGAGGAACCCGGCAATCCAACGAACCATGTGTCAGGTCCAGATTGTCGCACCGCCGAGCCTCGAAAAACGCGAGAAAGCCCGGAATGATCGACGGAAGCGATGACTTTGAGAGTACTGTCAGAGTGGGGGAGGCCGCAAACGGTCCAGGGGCTCGTGACGGCGATGGATGCTCGCCCGAGCCACAGGGTCGCCAGGCGGTCTGCAAGGGTGTCAGTAAACTGCTTGTTGGAATGGCCTACGGTCGAGTTTGCGACGCTTCAGCACCGGTTCACGGAGCCCCGCATGGCCTTCTCCGCTACGCTCCGCGGCATCCGGTTCGCCTTCGCGGACCTGCGCGATCTCATGGCCAAGGCCAACGAAGAGAAGTCGGGCGATGCTCTGGCCGGCATCGCCGCCGGGTCGCACCTCGAGCGGGCGGCTGCCAAGGCGGCGCTCGCCGACGTGAGGCTCGGGGAGTTCGTGGACCGGCCGATGCTCTGTCCGGATGATGACGACGTCAGCCGGGTGCTCGTCGACGATCATGACGTCGCGGCCTTTGACTCCCTGCGGTCCTGGAGCGTGGGAGAACTCCGCGACCATCTGCTCGACGATGCCACGACCGCCACTGACCTTCGACGGCTGCAGTGGGCGATCCTACCGGAGATGGCAGCGGCCGTCGCCAAGCTGATGAGCAACAAGGATCTCGTTGTCGCCGCGAGCAGGATGAGGAACGTCTCCCACTGCCGCACGACTCTCGGCGAGCCGGGTGTTCTAGGCATTCGGATCCAGCCCAACCACCCGGCCGATGATGTGCCGGCAATCCTCCTGGCTACGGTCGAGGGACTGCTGCATGGGTGCGGCGACGCCGTGATCGGCGTCAACCCGGCGATCGATTCGGTCGACACGGTCTCTGCCATCCTGATCGCGTTGGACCGGCTGATCACGGGTTGCGGGGTCGCCACGCAGCACTGCTGCCTCTCCCACGTCACCACCCAGTTGGAGTGCCTCGACCGCGGTGTACCGATCGACTTGCTGTTCCAGTCGGTCGGCGGCACGCAGGGGACCAACGAGAGCTTCGGGATCACTCTCGGAATGCTCCAGGAGGGTCGGGAGCGTGTGCTCGAACGCCATCTTGCCCGTGACGCGGGCAGCTCCGGACGGCAGGTGACCTATTTCGAGACGGGCCAGGGAAGCAGCCTCTCCGCGGGTGCCCACCGTGGAATCGATCAGTTGACGCTCGAGGCCCGAGCGCAGGGGCTGGCCCGCGCATTCGACCCCTTTCTCGTCAACAGCGTCGTGGGCTTCATCGGTCCGGAGTATCTCTTCGACGAGCGGCAGATCGTGCGGGCGGGTCTCGAGGATCACTTCATGGGAAAGCTGCTGGGACTGCCGATGGGCTGCGACGTCTGCTACACCAATCACGCCGACGCCGACCAGAACTCCGCGGAGAACCTGCTCATGCTGCTGTCGGCGGCGGGCTGCAATTATTTCATGGGCGTGCCGGGGGGCGACGACGTGATGCTGAGCTACCAGACCACGAGTTATCACGACGGCGTTGCGATGCGGTCGCTGTTCGGACTTCGGCCGGCGCCGGAGTTCGAGCGGTGGCTCGAATCGCAGGCGATCATGCGGGACGGCCGACTGCTGCCGGTCGACGACAGGACGGCCGGCCGACTGCTGGCGCACGTGACATCGTGAATCATCCACGCCCCCCCCAGAGTCCCAATGGCCCGGAGCGGCCCCGCCAATCCGCCGCGGCTGTCCACGCGCAGGAGGCGATCGAGGACGCCGAGATCCTCGCGAGGCTCGGGTACACGCAGGAACTCACCCGCACGCTCGGTGCGTTCTCCAACTTCGCGATCTCACTGTCGATCATCTGCATCCTGGCGGGCGGCATCACGTCATTCCATATCGGATACTGCTCCGTCGGCGGCGCGGCGATCGGCCTGGGCTGGCCGTTGGCCGGCCTGTTTTCGCTGGCCGTGGCGCTGTCGATGGCCCAGATCGCATCGGCCTTTCCGACCGCGGGCGGCCTCTACCACTGGGCGTCGATCCTCGGTGGCAGGGGCTGCGGGTGGGCCACGGCCTGGTTCAACCTGGCAGGCCTCGTGACGGTGCTCGCGGCGATCAATGTCGGCACGTTTCGATTCTTCGCCGCCACATGGAGGCCGGAGTGGCTCGAGGAGTCCGCGGTCGAAGTGCTGTGCGTGCTCGCGATCACCTGTTCCCAGGCCGCCGTCAACCACTTTGGCATTCGTCTGACGAGCCGACTCACCGACTCGAGCGGCTATCTGATCCTGCTGGTCTCGGTGGTGCTCGCGGTCACCCTCGCGATCTACTCTGGACCGTGGGACATGTCGCGACTCGTGACGTTCGCCAATCACAGCGGCCTGCCCGAGGCGTCGCCCGTCTGGCCGTCGTCGTCGTCGCTGCCGATCCTCTTCCTGATGGGCCTTCTGCTTCCCGCCTACACGATCACCGGCTTCGACGCGTCGGCCCACGTGGCCGAGGAGACACTCGGCGCGGCCACGAGCGTTCCGAAGGGCATCGTCAACAGCGTGCTGGTCTCCGGTGTGATGGGCTGGCTGCTCCTGTGCGCGCTTGTGCTCTCGATGCCCGACGCCTCAGAGGGCGCACGGCAGGGGCCGTTGGTCGTGCCCTGGACCATGACGAGTGTTCTCCCAGCGTGGCTGGCCGAGTCGATCTTCGCCGGCAGTCTGGCCGCGCAGTATCTCTGCGGACTGGCGACGGTGACCTCAGCCAGCCGGATGGCCTATGCGTTCGCCAGGGATGGCGGGCTGCCGGCTTCCAGAACGCTCCGCCTCGTCAGCGAACGCAGGCGAACACCCGCGGTCGCGATCTGGACGGTCTCAATCGCCGCTGTGTTGTTCACGGTCTTCACGCCGGTCTATTCCACGATCACCGTCGTGTGCACCATCCTGATCTATATCTCCTACGTCATTCCGATCGCGGTTGGACTGCTCGCCTTCGGGCGTTCCTGGCGACTGTTCGGGCCGTGGCATCTCGGAGCGTGGTTCCGTCCATTGGCGGCGGCCAGTCTGGTTGGTTGCTCGACGCTGATCCTCGTCGGTGTCCAGCCCCCCAATGATGGCGCGATTCCCGTGGTGGCCGGCATGGTGATCCTGCTCGTCGTCGCCTGGTTCGCCGGCGTGCGTTCGCGCTTTCCAGGACCGCCACTCGATGGCACAGAGAAGACGGTGGCGTCATGGTGAACGAGCCGGTCAACGAGCCGCCTCGGCCTTCGTTGGCGTGGTCATCCTGCGGGGAGGGTGCAGTGATCAGAGCGGAGTCCGCATCCCTCGTGGCGGCGATCCGGGAACGCACCCCCGCCCGACTCCTGCTCGAGCGGCGTGGGGGCTCGTATCGGACCCGCGACCAGGTCGTCCTACGAGAAGATCATGCGGCTGCGGTCGACGCTGTGTGGAAGCCATTCGATCCGGAGGCGGATTGGAATCCGGACTTCCGCCGCCGATGGAAATTCCTGGAGACGACATCGGCCGCCGAGACACGGGAGGTTTATATTCGCCGTCCGGATCTGGGGCGGTCCCTCGCCGCCGCCGCCGCTACGCGGGTGGCTGCCGAATGCCGGCCGGGCGCCGATCTGCAGATCGTGGTCGGGGATGGCCTTTCGGCGGCCGCCGTCGCCGTTCAGGTGCCGCTGCTGCTCCCGTTGCTCGCCGCACAGGCCGGCGCCCGTGGATGGAGTCTCGGCCGACCGATTCTCGTGCGGCATTGCCGTGTGGGCATTCTCAACCATCTTGGTGCCATCCTGTCGCCGCGAGTGGCCGTGCTGCTCCTGGGAGAGAGGCCGGGGCTGCGCTGCGTCGAGAGTCTGTCGGCCTACATGGCCTTCCGTCCGGCGCCGCACCATACCGACGCTCACCGCAACCTTGTTTCGAACATCCACGCCGCGGGTACGCCGCCCGACCAGGCTGCCGACCGGATCATGAGGCTCGTCGAAGCGATCATACGACACGGCACAAGCGGCCCGATCGTCAAGGAGGAGATGCACAGGGTCGGCTCGGCAGGCTCGATGCCACTCGGCATCGCTACCGACGGTTCGATGAAGAGGCGACGCTGAGTCCGCCACGCTCTTCGAAGCCAAAGCTCCCCGAGTAGGGCTCGAACCTACAACCTACCGGTTAACAGCCGGCCGCTCTACCATTGAGCTATCGGGGAAGGGTCGTGAACGAACACGTTCACGCTTCCTGACTATCGGCCGGGGGGCGGACTTTTTCAAGCAGGACGATGTTGCCGCGGCCGAGATATTCGATCCGGGTCATGAACGACCGCATCAGCATCAGTCCTCGACCGCTCGGGATCTGCAGTCGGTCGTCACGCGTGCAGTCGGGCACCGTGGTGGGATCGAACCCAGGCCCTTCGTCATGCACCTCGATCCGAACGACTTCGGTCGAGACGCGTGAAAGAACCTTTACCTTCTTCCCGGGGTCGAGTTGATTGCCGTGAAGAATCGCATTCACGATGGCTTCTTCGGCCGCAAGGTGGATGCCGAAGATGTCCGACTGGTCCCAGCCATGGATCGCCAACTGCTCGAGGAGATCATCGAGAGCGAGCCGACTCGCCCCACGCTCACTTGGCAGATCGACGTCAGCGATCCAGCCCCAGGCTTCACGGTCTTCAGTGGCGTTTTCCATCGTCCGCCCCACAGGTACTTCTTCGACGGCGTCCCGACTCGTGAGCGGCCATCGGCCGCACTCCCGGTTTAGAAGGCTGCGACGGCCGACGGTTCGTCGGGACGGATATCGAAAACCTTGTTGAGCTTTGTGTTGTGGAAGACTTCCAGGATCTCCGGCCTGATGCAGCACAGCTTCAGCTGGCCCTTGCAGGCCTTCACGCGCCTGTCGAGCGTCAGCAACTTGCCGAGCGCGGCACTCGAAAGAAACTCGACATGCGTGAAGTTCAGCACGATCAAACGCCTGTTCTGCTTTTCGACGAGGTCGAACAGTTCAGTGCCCAACTCGTGGACGTTGGGATCCTCGATCTTGCGGTCGATGAATCGCACCACTGTCACCTCGCCGGCCTGCGAGACGTCGATACGCCGACGATCCGACATTTCTGAAACTTCCTGTTGAGTTGTCATCGGCACCTCGCCGTGGCTTTTGATCGGACCTGAAGAATTGGAAAAACGCTGACCGGGACCGTTCAGACTATTCGTAGCGGACGGGGATTCCCATGCCCCCGGGTTTCCGAGGAGTAAAAGTGGTCGGGGGATCGATGCAGCAGCATTGTCCTGGGAATGCTTAAAACGGAAAAAGCCCTTGTCGCGCCTGGCAATGGTTTCGGCTGGAACGGCGGCACGGCACTCTTCAAGCCCGTCCAAAAGGCACGCGACTCGCTGCCATTATGACAGGAAGCCGTTTTCAGAGGCGGACAGGATTCGCCGGCGCTCAACGCCACGGTTCTTCGAGATCTGGGTGCAGGCCCGCTCAAAGAGAGGTTTTTTGATTTGGGCGCGCCAATTGCTTAAGACGGAGCATGTCGGTTTGGGATGCCGTCGTGGCAACCGTACTCTGGGAGTACGGCATGGCCTCATGGTCGATTCCTGGGGCGTGAGGCTTCGCTCATTGCGGGCCCTTGCGATCCCACCGGGTTTGAAGACCCTGTCGCCCGCGGAAGGTCCCCCATCCGGCAGTCAGGTTGAAATCCGCCCCCCAAAGGCCCTTCGAAGAGAAAGATGCGAAGTATGTCAGCAGCCACAGCAAAGGCCCCGAAGAAAAAGTCCTCCGCCACCCTGATTCCGCTCGGAGACAGGGTCGTCGTGGAACGGGAGGAGAGCGAGCAGAAGACATCGGGCGGCATCCTGCTCCCCGACTCCGCAAAGGACAAACCGGCCCGCGGTGTGGTCGTGAGCGTCGGCGAGGGCAAGCTCTCCGACAAGGGCGTTCGACATCCGTTACAGGTGAAGCCCGGTGATCGGGTCGTCTTCACCAGCTATGCCGGCGAGCCGTTCAAGGTTGGTGACGACGAGCTTCTTCTCATGCGGGAAGACGACATCCTCGCCATCCTTGACTGAGGCCGGCTCCGGTCGGTCGCCCTCGGCGCCCGACACTCCGCCTCGGTGGGCACACCAGCACGATCAAGGCATCCCAGACCAGCACGAGTCCCAGTTTTCTTCCAAGGAGAATCAGTCCGATGGCCAAGATGATGGCGTTCGATCAGGAAGCCCGAGAAGCGATGCGTCGCGGTGTCGCGAAGCTCGCACGAGCCGTGAAGGTGACGCTCGGCCCCAAGGGCCGCAACGTGATCCTGCAGAAGAGCTTCGGCTCTCCGACGGTCACCAAGGACGGTGTGACCGTCGCCAAGGAGATCGACCTTGAGGACGTCTATGAAAACATGGGCGCTCGGATGGTACGGGAGGTAGCGAGCAAGACCAGTGACGTTGCTGGAGACGGCACCACGACGGCGACCGTGCTCGCCGAAGCCGTCTTCAACGAGGGCCTGCGGGCGGTCGTGTCCGGAGTCAACCCGGTGCAGATGAAGTCGGGCATCGAGAAGGCCGTCGAGCAGATCACGGCCCGTCTCAAGGAAATGTCGATCGCCGTGAAGGGCAAGAAGGAAATGGCCCAGGTCGCCTCGATCGCGGCCAACAACGACGGCGAGATCGGCCAGCTCCTCGCCGAGGCAATGGACAAGGTGGGCAAGGACGGCGTCATCACGGTCGACGAGGGCAAGAGTCTCAAGACCGAGATTGAGTTCGTGGAGGGCATGCAATTCGACCGGGGCTACCTCTCCCCTTACTTTGTGACCAACCATCAGCAGATGCAGTGCGTCCTCGAGGATTGCTACATCCTCGTGTTCGAGAAGAAGATCTCGACCGTCAAGGACATCGTGCCGCTGCTCGAGGCGGTGGTGAATTCAGCCAAGCCCCTCCTGATCGTCTCGGAGGAGGTCGACGGCGAGGCGCTCGCGACCCTCGTCATCAATCGGCTACGGGGCACCTTCCAGGTGTGCGCCGTCAAGGCTCCCGGCTACGGCGACCGTCGCAAGGCGATGCTCGAGGACATCGCGATCCTCACCGGTGCGACGGCTGTGTTCGAGAACCTCGGCATGAAGCTTGAGAATCTCGGCCTCGCCGAACTCGGTCGGGCGAAGAAGGTGATCATCGACAAGGACAACACGACGATCATCGAGGGTGCCGGAAAGACTTCCGAGATCAAGGCGAGAATCGAGCAGATCCGTCGGGAGATCGAGAATTCGACGAGCGATTACGACCGTGAAAAGCTCGAGGAAAGGCTCGCGAAGCTCTCCGGTGGAGTGGCCAAGATCAATGTCGGTGCCGCGACCGAGAGCGAGATGAAGGAGAAGAAGGCCCGCGTGGAGGATGCGCTGCACGCCACCAGAGCCGCTGTCGAGGAGGGCATCCTTCCCGGTGGCGGTGTGGCGCTCCTGCGGGCAAGCTCGCAGGTGAAGGCCAAGGGGCTGGCGGTAGATGAGGCCGTCGGGTTCAACATCGTGGTACGGGCCTGTCGGGCGCCGGTCACGATGATCTCATCGAATGCGGGCCAGGATGGCTCGATCGTCTGTGAAAAAGTGCTCGAGGGTGAGGGCAACTTCGGCTACAACGCCGCCTCCAACGAGTACGAGGACTTGGTCAAGGCCGGCGTGATCGATCCGACGAAGGTGACGCGAACGGCATTGCAAAACGCCACGAGTGTGTCCACGCTTCTGCTCACGAGCGATGCCCTCATCGCCGAGAAGCCAAAGGATTCAAAGGGCAAGGCCGGGGGGGCCGGTCACGGCGGTGACCACGACATGTACTGAGGCAGTCAGGGTTTCCGTCCGGCACCTCGAGAAGACGGCTCCGTCGCTCGGGAGTGCCGGAGAATCGAGATCAATCGGGGCGGCCTTCGGGCCGCCCCGATTCTTTTTGACCCGTGCCCTTGAGCATGTCCAGCGACACGAATCCGTCGGCACCCGTCACGGTTTGAGTGCGGCACGTGGAGCCACATCCACCCTGCGTCGCCCGGCGGAAGATGGTTCGTGCCAGCCAGGCGGCTGTCGCCACGGCGACGAGGATCGCCACGAGATCCTGCATGGAGTGACTCCAGAGCCGGAGGTCTCAGCAATTGAACGCCGTCGCGACCTGGAACGTGACGAAAGCCCCGAGCCATGCAAGTGCGGTCATGTACGCGAAGGCGAAGACGGGCCAGATCCAACTTCCTGTCTCCTGCGAGATCACCACGAGCGTGCTCGCGCACTGCGCACACAGCGCGAAGAACACCATGATCGAGAGCGCTACAGGCAACGTGTAGACCTTCCTGTCACTGCCGTCCCAGGTCGCTGCCTTCAGGCGCCTGACGAGCATCGTCGCGCCCTCCTCCTCGCCCGGATCAATCGTACCGAGGTTGTAGATCACCCCCAGCGTGCCGAGGACAACTTCCCGTGCTGGAAAACTCGCGATGACGGCACAACCGATCCGCCAATCCCACCCGAGCGGTCGCACGACCGGCTCCATGAGACGTCCGGCCCGCCCGAGGGCGCTCTGCCGCAGCCCTTCGCCACGGATGGTGGCCTCGTCTGCCGTCGGGTCGACCGGACCGCTCGGGCGAGGAAACGTTCCCAGGGCCCAGATAACGACGCTCATGGCGAGGATCAACGTTCCGGCGTTGTGCAAAAAAGACCAACAGGCCTCCCTCACCCGCTCGAGCACGACGAGCGGTTGCGGCCATCGCCAGGGGGGCAGTTCCAGCACGAATGGCTGAGGCGGCCCTATGAAGAGCGTCCGAGAGAGCGTGAAGGCCACGCCCGCCGCCACCAGCACGCCGACCGCGTACATCGCCGTGAGCACGACGGCCGGCAGTCTCAACCAGGAGACACCGACGGCCAGATCGGGCACGAATGCTCCGCACAACAGCACGTAGACCGGCAGCCGTGCCGAACAACTCATCAGCGGAGCGACCAGGATCGTCAGGAGTCGCTCCCGTCGGCTTTCGATGCCGCGGGTGGCCATGATGCCCGGGATCGCACAGGCGAAGCTCGACAGAAGGGGGATGAACGAACGCCCTCCAAGGCCCACGCCGGCCAGCAGGCGATCCATCAGAAATGCGGCCCTGGCAAGGTAGCCGCAGTCCTCGAGCACCGCAACGAAGAAAAACAGCATCGCGATCTGCGGTAGGAAGACCACGACTCCCCCCACCCCGGCGATCACCCCGTCGACCACGAGCGAGCGGAGTGTTCCATCCGGCATCCAATGCTTGACGCCCGCCGCGACCGCATCGACACCGGACGCGATCAAGTCCATCAGCGGCGGGGCGAGGGCGAAGATGGAGGCGAACAGCGCGAGCATCGTGGCGACGAACACCAACGTCCCGGCAAAGCGGCTCGTCACGATCGAATCAATCCATGGCGTTCGGTCCACGCCAGCGTGACGGGTCACGACTCCCGCGAGGATCTCTTCCACCCAGGCGTAGCGCGCGGTCGCGTCTCGCGTGGCTGCCGAGTGACGCTCGGGAACCGCGGCGATCCGCTGGGCCAGCTCGATCGGCTTCGGCCGGGAAAGAAGGTGTCCGCGAGTGACGACTTCCTTCAGCAAATCGATTCCCTCGCGGGTCGGCGAGGCGACGGCGACGACGGGGCAGCCGAGCCGGTCGGCGAGCATCGCTGCATCGATCGAGAGCCCCCGTCGCTGCGCCTCGTCGGAAAGCGTCAGGGCCACGATGACCGGTAGGCCCGTCTCGATCAACTGGCTCACGAGGAACAGATTTCGTTCGAGATTGGTGGCATCGACGACCGCGATGAGGCAATCGGGTCGCGGGATGCCGCTCGTTCGTCCAAACAACACGTCGATGGTCACCCGCTCGTCGGGACTCTTGGGGTCGAGGCTGTAGGTACCGGGCAGGTCGACGAGCGTCACTTCGACACCGGCATGGGTGAACCGCCCCTGCTTTCGTTCGACCGTGACACCCGGATAGTTGCCGACCCGGGTGGGGATGCCCGCGAGTACCGTGAACAGGGTGCTCTTCCCCGTGTTGGGATTGCCGACCAGCGCAGCCTGGATTTGGATTCGATCGGGCTTTGCTGCCGGCGGGTCGGACATGGCAGGCCCGTCAGGAAATGGCCACGTCCACGCAGGCGGCTTCGCGCCGTCGAACCGATAGTCGGTAGCCCCGCACCTCGATCTCCATCGGACCGCCGAGGGGAGCCTCGCTCACCACGCGGATCGTCGCGCCTGGCGTGAGGCCCATTTCGAGCAGCCGCCGTGCGATCGCGTCGCTACCCTGGATGTCCTCCACGCGGGTGCTGGTGCCGACTGGAACGTTGGCGAGGGATCGCATCCTGTCCACTCCCTGCCTCACTGCCCGGGAACGTTTTTTGCTGAGACTCAATCTCAAGCATCATATATCGGCATCGAGCGGAAACAACTTGCCGGGTTTCTTTGTATTTTTCGTGCAATGGGGCGGTTCGCCCGAGTCGCCAATCGAACGCCTCACTTGAGCGGCAGACGGCACACCCGGATCGATGCCCCCACAAGACTCGATGAATCCCGAACCGGTCGGACTATTCGTGGCCGGCACCGACACCGGCGTCGGCAAAACGACGGTGGCGGAGGCCATTTTGCGTTGGGCGGTCGGTGACGGGATCCGGGTTGGTGCATACAAGCCCGTGGCGAGTGGAGTTTCAAAGTCCGGGGGAGCCGCAGTGGCGGATGATCCGCGGCGGCTCTGGGAGGCTGCGGGTCGCCCGCTCAGCCTGTCAGCGGTGGGTCCGCAGGCGTTCACGGCGGCTGCCGCCCCCGAGGCGGCAGCGCGGGCGGAAGGAAAACGGGTCGACGATCGACTGCTACGGGA
>JBJTBB010000055.1:0-2734 GCA_046091125.1 Planctomycetaceae bacterium | reverse complement strand
GTCGGCCGCGTACGTGCGAGGTCCGTTTGTCGGGTCTTCCCGGACAACTCGGAGGAGGAGTGTGATGGAACGTATGGACAGATCGTGCCGCCCACAGAGACGACGTGGGAGGGATTCATTCGGCTTCACGCTCGTCGAGCTTCTTGTGGTGATTGCGATCATCGGGGTGCTCGTGGGTCTCTTGCTGCCGGCGATCCAGGCGGCGAGGGAGGCGGGGAGGCGATCGAGTTGCACGAACAATCTGCGACAGTTCGGATTGGCGTTGCTCGGCCACGAGAGTGCGAAGGGATTTTTCCCCCCCACCGATATGCGGCCGGCTCAGGTGGCAGGCGCATGGAAAGGGGGATGGTCGCTGCACTGCCGCGTTCTGCCTTACGCCGAAAACACGGCAATCGCCGACCGTTTCGACTTCACGCAAAACGCCTTCAGCGGGACCTGGAGCAGTCAGACACCCAATCCAGCCTTCGCGTCGGCGTTCGCGACACCAATCGCCATGCTCCTGTGTCCGAGTGACCCGGCACCTGCGGTGAACGTCGCCGGCGGGTTCTCGTACGGCGGCAACAGCTACATGGTGAGCATCGGGAGCGGCCGGGCGGAGGGAACCCAATGGGACTTCAGCAAGCCCACCGACGGCATCGTCTATGAGAACTCGAAGGTGCGATTCGCGGAGATCACCGATGGGGCCTCGAAGACCGTGATCGCGAGCGAGGCCGTGCGGAGCATTGGTGCCGATACGGCCTTCCCGGCCGGCTCGCCCCCGACGTTCCCCTACCAGTACACCTTCAACGGGTCGACCGGCTGGACGAGCGGGCCTCCGCTGGTGTGCAACGCGGCGACGACGACTTCGCAGGTGGACGCGATCGTGGCCAACTGGCGAAGCATCTCCACCACCTGGCGCGGGGCATCCGCCGTGAGCATGCGGGCGCGGGGGGTCGCTTGGGCGGCCACCACCTCGGGCAACAGTCTCACCAACGGTTTTCTGCCGCCCAACAGCGACATTCCGGACTACGTGGTGCACTGGTCGGGGCTCTTCGGCCCCAAGAGTTTCCATGGCAGCATGGCGAACGTCCTCTTCGCGGATGGTTCCGTCAGGAGGTTGGTGCAGGGAATGGACAGGAATCTCCATCGGGATCTTCATAGCCGCTCGGGTGGCGAGGTAGATGCCGGTGCATACTGATTCGACGAGTGAGGAACGGTCGGGCCGTTGGTGGCCGGGCCGCCGAACCGTTTGGCGGTGGCACTTCTATGCGGGGCTCTTCTGCGCCCCGTTCGTGCTGATCCTCGCCACGAGCGGATCGCTTTATCTGTTCCGCACCGAAATCGAGGCGTGGATCGACGGCGGCATCGATCGCAGCGTGCAGCCGGGCGAGCCCGCAACCGCCTCACGGCAGATCGAAGCCGCCCTCGCGGCCGTGCCGGGTTCGACGTTCGTGTCCTACCAAGTGCGGCCCGAGGGGGACGGCGGTGCGGTACGGGTGTTCGTCGCCACAGCCGGTCGCAAGCATCGAGTCTGCGTGGATCCGGTGTCGCTCTCGATCCTGGACACCGTCCCGGAGGAGGAGCGATTGATGCGACGGCTCTTCCGTCTCCATGGGGAACTCTGGATGGGGGAATACGGTTCGTGGCTCGTGGAACTCGCCGCCTCGTGGACGATCCTGATGATTCTCACAGGACTGATCCTCTGGTGGCCCCGCAATGCCAGCGGGCTCGGAGGCGTCGTCTATCCCCGGTTCTCCGTTGGTCGGCGCACCTGGCTGCGCGACCTGCATGCGGTGACGGGCGTTTGGATCTCGGTCTTTGCAATGCTTCTTCTGATGAGCGGTCTCCCCTGGTCGCGGTCGTGGGGGAGTTATCTGAGACTCGTGCGGTCACTTACGGGAACCACTGCGGGAACGCAGGACTGGAGTACGGGGAGGCGCACGGAGGAGGGGCACGAGGGGCATGCGGTTCCTCGGGCGCCCGCCGGCACGATCGACCTTCAGGCCGTCGACAGGATCGTGGCCACGGTCGCTCCGCTCCGGCTCGATCCGCCGGTACTCATCACCCCGCCCCGCAGCGGAGCGTCTGATGCATGGACCGTGAAGTCGGAAACGGCCAACCGTCCCCGGCGGGTCGACCTGCGGGTGGCGCCGACGGGCGACGTCGTCGCACGACGTGGTTTCATGGAACGCCATTGGATCGACAGGGTCGTCGGCTACGGCATCGCGCTGCACGAGGGGAGGCTCTTCGGCTGGCCGAACCAGTTGTTCGGTCTACTGACGGCAACCGGACTCGTGCTGATCGTTTGGAGCGGAATCACGATGTGGTGGCGGCGGCGTCCGCAAGGCGAGCTCGGAGCGCCGACGTTCGTGTCCGGTGAGCGGATGGGAGTCGCGCCGATCCTCGCCATCGTGCTCCTCGCGGTCACACTGCCTTTTTTCGGGGCATCCCTGCTACTGGTCATCCTGCTCGAGCGAACCCTGCTCGCGGGATTTCCGTCCGTACGGGTCTGGCTGGGGCTGCCCACCCGCGGTGCGCCGCTCGCCCGTTGACTGGATCGCCGCGCCGACGAACCGCCCAACGACGACGGGGGCGCGCGCGATCCCTCAATGGTTCGGAGGCATCGTTGTTGCGACCAGGGCCGCGATGGCGACTGCGGCCGTCTCAACACGGAGGACGTGGGGGCCGAGGGAGCCGCGTCGGAACCCGGCCGCATCGAGTGCCGCGAGGTCGGCGGCGGCGAGGCCGCCGGCCG
>JBJTBB010000054.1:0-3116 GCA_046091125.1 Planctomycetaceae bacterium | reverse complement strand
GTCGACCGTATCCTGGAAAGCCGACGGGCGGCCCTTGTCACCTCACCTGTCAGTCCCTTGTGATCCCGGAATCCTCACATGCGATCGATCTTTCTTCCGACCATCCTGATTTCGTTTTCATCCGTCGTCGCACTCGCCGCGCCCACGGATACCACCATCACGGAAGTCGCGCCCGGGGTGTTCTTCCGCAAGGCGCAGACGGAGCCCGTATTCACGGGGTGCAATCAGGGCTTCGTCGTGTTCCGCGACTATGTCCTCGTGATCGACGCCAATTTTCCAGGGCAGGTGGAGAATGTCCTTGCGTCGATCCGTGAGCGGACCGACAAGCCGATCCGCTTCGTCTTCGACACGCACTATCACGGAGACCATGCCGATGGGAACCAGCAATTTGTGAAGATCGGTGCCACCATCGTGGCCCACGAGCGGAGCCAGCCGCTCTTCGAAACCAAGGGAGCCGACGGCTTCGAAGGCGCAAAGAAGAATCGCGCGAGTTAATACAGTGCCTTATCGTACGAGGTGCCGTCGATCTACTTCTCACATAAGCTCGTGTTCGACGACGGTGCGCAACGAGTCGAACTTCTCTTCCTCGGTCACGCGCACACCGCCGGCGATGCGGTCGCCTGGCTGCCCAATCGCGGGATCCTGTTCACGGGCGATGGCTGCGTCAATTGAGCCTTCAACTACACCGGGGACTCCGACACCGCGAGCTGGATCGCGGCACTCGGTGCGATGGAGGATCTCGGGGTCAAGACGGTCTGCCCCGGACACGGCGAGATGGGGGGGCCGGAGGTCATCGCCAACCAGAAACGATGGTTCATCGAACTTCGTGAGGCGGTTCGGGCAGGAGTCGCGCGAGGTGACGACCTCGCTGCGATCAAGGAGTCGATCGACATCCCCTTCTACCGGGAATGGACGGGATTGGAGGCGAAGTCGCGGACCGAGAACATTGAACACGTCTTCAAGGAATTCTCCCATCCGGGGAAGAAACTGGGGCAGCGTCAGCCACACCGCCACCCGCACGTGCCGCACCCCACGATCAGCCGCGCTCGTCCATTGGCGACGGCGACGCCATCGAGTGGTAGGTGAGCGATCAGACCGCCCGACGCGGGCTTGGCCGACAGATCACGAACGTTCCGAGTGCCGTCAACAAGATAATCAGCGCATACGCGGCATTGCGTTGCCAGCCACCGCCACTCGTGGTCGCCGTCGTTGAAGCGGCCTCAACTGGAACTGGCGGCTCGACTCCCGCGGTATTCGGATTCGCGGCGTTTGGATTGGCGGCATTGCCGATCATCTCGTTACGGGCTGCATTGGCAGCGTTCAATTCCGTCACCGACACCTGTCCCAGAGCCGGCAGGGACAACCCAAGCATGATTGCAGTCGCCAGGACTAGTCGCATTGTTCACCACCCTCGTGAATCCCGCCGGAGAATCGAAAGCACGCGTATGATCGTGGGGGATATCCGATCGACACGACAAACCCCGAAGCCACTTGGGAGCATATGCACGCCTCCAGGTATTCGGCAAACGAGGGTCCGCCGGCCAGCAATCGCCAGGGGATTGCCCCGCCCGTCAGTGACGAACGCCGCGACGAGGAGTTCGCACAGCCCAAGGAGCCCTTGATGAACGCCAACGTCCATCGGCAGTCGTGTCTGCCCGGCCAATCCGACTCGTCGGGCGCCATCCAACCCGGGCGCGTCCCGGGCGTCGCCACGCATGTGCATTGCTTCGCCGGCAAGGACGATCGGCGATTTCCCTATCACGCTGATGGCCCCTATCGGCCACAGGCGGCATCGACACCGGAGCGTCTCCTCGGACTGATGGACGCGGCCGACGTCGATTTTGCGATTCTCGTCCAGCCGGAGCCCTACCAGGACGACCACCGCTATCTTGAACATTGCCTCACGACCGGCAGCGGGAGGCTCTTGGGCACATGCCTCTTCTTCGCGGGTCAGTCACGCACGGCCCATGATCTCAGAGCCCTCGTCGACAGGATGCCGATCGTCGCCCTGCGGATCCACGCCTACAACCCCGAACGCCTGCCACCATTCGCAACGACGGAGTTCAAGAACCTCTGGAGGATCGCGGCGGATCTCGGCCTTGCGATCCAATTGCATTTTGAACCCCGCTATGCCCCGGGCTTCGAGCCTTGCCTTCGGGAATTCCCGAAGGTGCCTGTGCTGGCAGACCATCTTGGACGGCCCTTTCAGGGCTCTCCTCAGGAATACCATCAAGTTCTTCGCTGGGCGGATTTCGACAACGTCATCATGAAGCTTTCGTGCGTCCCGCAGCCGACCGTCTATCCACACCGTGATCCGGAGCCGATCGTGCGATCACTCGCCGCTGCGTTTGGCATCGAGCGATTGATGCATGGGGGCGGGTTCGACGAGAACGTAACGGTGTCCGGCTACCGCGAGGCGTTCACTCGAACCGCCGACCTCTTGCCATTCGCCTCACAGACGGAGCGGGCGATGGTGCTCGGCGGCAATGCCGCACGCTTGTTCGGCCTGACTCGGCGAACCTGATCGCCCAATGGACGCGACGGTGCATTCACGCGATCGTCCATGCACACGCAGTCGAGGGAGGTCTTCGCGCATTGCTGCCGCCTGAGCCTTTCGCCCGCGGAAGGGCGTACAATCTGGCATGCTCGGCCATGACCGCCTGATCCTCGTCAAGTCCGTCCATCACGGCAACACGCTCCGGGTCGCACGCGACATCGGTTGCGTTCTTGGAGCGGACATAGCCGACCCTGACGACATGCCGCACTCCCGCGCGATGGATTACGCCATGATCGGATTCGGCTCCGGGGTGTATTACGGCCGGATGCACCGATCGCTCTTCGAGTGGATCGCCGACTGCCCCGACGTGAGAGGTTCCGGTCGACACGCATTTGTCTTTTCGACAAGCGGCCTCCCGGTCCTCTCCCACTTCTGGCACCTGCCGGTCACGGCGATGCTCCGGGCAAAGGGATTCGAGGTCCTGAAGTCCTACTCCTGCCGTGGTTTCGATACGTGGGGGCCGCTGTGGCTTGCCGGCGGACTCAACCGGAGGCATCCCGACGCGCAGGATGACGCTCGAGCGCGTGCCTAGGCGGCTGGGCTTGTCGCGCCGACGGAA
>JBJTBB010000053.1:0-8530 GCA_046091125.1 Planctomycetaceae bacterium | reverse complement strand
GACGGGGCCTGCCAATGTCCGTGCAGCCTCGATCCCAGCCTTCTCGACGGCGTCGTCGGGATCGCTGCGCAAACCGGCCGTATCGGTGACCTCGCAGTCCCAGCCGCCAATCGTGAGCCTCGTCGAAACAAGGTCGCGAGTCGTGCCCGGGCGGGCATCGACCATCGATCGGGGATATCCGGCGACGGCATTCACGAGACTGCTCTTGCCCACGTTGGGAGGGCCGCAGACGATCACCCGAAACGGCTCCGTGAGACGGACACCAAGGGAACCCCAGTGACGCAGCCGCTCGAGTTGCCGTCGAGCGGAGTCGCGGTCGCCCCTCTCACCAGCCAGCAACTTCTTGATCTCCGAGAGACGGCGTGCGAGCGCGCCTGCCAACTGATGCGAGAGGATGGCGGAGGCCTTCGGACCACGGGCCATCGCCAAGGCCAGGCGGGCCTCCGATTCGATTCCACCCCCGCCGACAATCCGAAACCATTCGCGCCAGTCGGCTCGGCGGCATCCGGCGGCCTCCAGATCGCGAAGGATCCGCTCGCAAGCCGCCACTCCGCCATGGCAGTGCACTTCGACGACGCCCGCTGGATCCCCCAGCACGAGCACATACTCCGGGGGCATGCCGCCGCTATCTCTTCCGAGTGGCCCCCTCCATCGCCCGAATCGCACCGACACCTGTCCGGCATCGATGCCCGAAGTCGTTGCACCGAACGGGAGTGTTCCACGCGGCTGAAAACATTCGGCGACGGTCGCGAAGGCAGCCGAGCCATGAATGGCCACGACGGCGATCGCCCCGCGGCCCACCGGTGTGAGCAGAGCCGCCAGGGCGTCCCTCGGATTCATACCCTCACGGTCCGCCGCGGTTGCATTCATGGTCACTTCTTCCTCGCATCGAAGACTCCCCGCCGACGCCGGAACAGGTTCCGTCCAGCGGCCCCGACCGGTCTCGCAAGGCCCAACTGGAGTGCCCTGCGAACCGGCCCAGCCCGAAAGACCCATTTGACCCGCATGATCGGGTTCGCGGTGAGCCAACGCGTTCATGATCGGTACCCGAAGGGCCGACCCGCCATCCCAGCAGGGCGCATACTCCCCTGATTCCCGGAATGCCCTCGCATCTCATGAAAACCATCCTCGCGAAGTGCGTTCTTTTGGCGATCGTCTTGGCCGGCTTTTTCTGCACCGGCGACCTACCCAGGCTTGTCACCCGGGCCAGAAGGGCCCTCCCGAACGGCGAACGCGATTCAGTCACGTCTAGGAACGATGGCCACGCTTTGCCGACGGACCCGCAACCGCCCCCGAATGACTCTGCGGCCACAAAACGGCCGACTCCCGATCCTGCGGCCTTCCCGGCGCCGCTTCCCGTCGTTCCCAAGACCGCATCGGAGACGCCCCCGCCAAGCACCGTCGCGCCGGCGGCCGGCTCGACAGTTCCCCTTCCGCCACTTCGGAGGGGGCCGATCCGGATCGGGTCATTACAACCGGGTGATCGCGTGCTAGTGAGGCTCGACGAGGAACTCGTGGCCTTCGATCTCATCGACGTGACTTCGGGGGAGGCGATCGAGCATCGTCACATGATTCGCGGCGGCGATACCGTTCAGGTATCGGCACGGGAATCACCGAGGCGAGTGAGGATTTCCGGTGTCGATGGACCGATCGCCGCAGGCGGACGCATACTCGTCGAATCGTCGATCCGGGACGATGGTGCTTCTCGCACCAAGAACGGTCCGGACGGCGCACGAACGATCGGCCCCATCCTCGCCGTCGGACTCGAAACGGGCGGGTGACCCAGACCACAACCGCCACGCCGTCCCGTGCGAGATTGAGTTTCCTACTCGTCCGCGTCGTCTCGGCCAACGCGCTTGCGGGACAGGCCGATCTTTCGATCCTCGGTGTCCACCCGAAGGATCTTCACCTCGAGTTCGTCGCCGACGTTCACGAGTTCTTCCGCGTTCTCGACTTTGTCCTCGGAGAGTTCCGAGATGTGGAGAAGCCCCTCGAGACCGTCTTCAAGGCCCACGAAAACACCGAAGTTCGTGATCTTGGTGATCTTCCCTTTCACGACATCACCAGGCTTGTAACGCTCCGGGATATCTCCGTCCCATGGATCTTCGGCCATCTGCTTCAACCCCAGCGCGATCCGCCTCCGCTGTTGATCCACGGAGATCACCTTGCATTCGACCTCCTGACCCTTCTCAACGACTTCGCTGGGGTGCGTGACCTTGCGCGTCCATGACATGTCCGTCACGTGCAGCAGTCCATCGATGCCATCGTCGATTTCGATGAAGGCGCCGTAGTTGGTAAGATTTCGAACAACTCCCTTGACCGTGGCGCCGGGCTGATACGCTGCCGCGACCTTCTCCCAAGGGTTCTGCTGGGTCTGCTTCATCCCAAGCGAGATTTCCTGCTTGTCCTTGTTGATGGCGAGCACCACCACCTCGACCTCGTCTCCGGGTTTGACCAAGTCGCTCGGGTGGCTGACCCGCTTGGTCCAACTCATCTCCGAGATGTGCACGAGCCCCTCGACGCCGTCTTCGAGTTTCACGAACGCCCCATAGCTCATCACGTTGACGACCGATCCCATGCATACCGTCCCGACCGGATACTGGTCGGCGACCTTCGCCCAGGCGCTCGCCCTCCGGTGCTTCATGCCCAGGGCGATCTTCTCCCTCTCGCGGTCGATGTGCAGCACCTGCACTTCGACCTCCTGATCGATCTGCACCATCTCGCTCGGATGGCCGATCCTTCCCCAGGACATGTCGGTGATGTGCAGGAGGCCGTCGATGCCCCCCAAATCAACGAATGCGCCGAAGTCAGCGATGTTCTTGACAATGCCCCGCCGAACCTGGCCGACCTCGAGCGTTTCCATGAGCTGTTTCTTTCGCTCCATCCGCTCCTGTTCGATGAGGGCGCGGCGGGAGACGACGATGTTGCGACGGGCTTCGTCGATTTTGAGTACGAGGCACTGAATCGCCCGTCCGCAATAGTCCCCGATGTCCGCAGGCCGGCGGATGTCGACCTGACTCGCCGGCAAAAAGACGTTGACTCCCGAGATATCCACGAGCAGTCCGCCCTTGATCTTGCGCGTCACGTATCCGGTGACGACGTCATCCTCCTTGACGCTCTCCATGACCCGCAGCCAGTCTTCGATCCGACGGGCCTTGCGCTTCGAGAGTGTGATCAGCCCCCGCTGCTCCTCGAGTGATCCATCCTCGAATTCCTCGAGCAGAACCTTGACGGTGTCGCCGACCTTCGGAGGCGGCTCTCCCTCGTCCCACTCGTTTCGCGGGATCGAACCCTCACTCTTGTAGCCCACATCGACCAGGACGAATTCGTCGTCGACCCGCAGAATCTTCCCCTCAAGCACGGCATTGACCGCGAGCGTGGCCGTGCCGACCGCGTATTCCCCGTCGCCGGCCCCCGCCATCGCCATGTCGAGTTCGTTCTGAAGTTCTTCGCCCTGTTCGAGTTCGCGAATGAGGTTACGGTTGACCATTGGGAGCCGGGGGTTGGAGGAGGTTGATGGAATCGACGCCGGAAAGCCCCGCATCTTACCAGCCGTCCGTTGTCCGAACAATCGAGCCGCACGTCCTGCCCCGATGTCCCATCCGTCGTTTCCGGTGTTCTCGAATGCATCCGCAAGTGCCATCGTGCCAAAGGCCGATGCCACCTCTATGCGTATGAGCCGATTTTTCAAGGCTTCGCGAAGGGATTGGATCACCCGGGCGGCCCTGGTGGCCTCCGGCTGCTGCGTGGGGAAGTCCTCGAACGGTCAATTTCCAAACGCTCCCGTCGGTGACGGAGGCCCGACGCTTGGCGATGTCCGGGAACAGCGATTTCGCGTGGGCGTGGTCGTCACCGCCGCCGTGGGCCCCTGTCGCAACATCTACGCGACGATGCCGGTGCCCGCCGAATGGCCCGAGCAGCGGGTCCAGGTCGTTTCCGAAACCGTTTCGCCGGGCGTGCGCGGACCGAAGTATCGAGAACTCTCGGGTGGTGTGAGGCAGATGATCGTGGACATTCCGGACATGGCGGCGGGGGAGCGACTCGAGGCGACCGTTACCTTCGCCCTCCAGCGGTCTGCAATCCTGCCACCCGAGCAGACCGATCGGCTGCGGATACCGGAGAAGGTGCCGCGTGAGATGCGAACCTTTCTCGGACCGAGCCCCTACATCGAAACACGCCATCAGCGAATCGTGAAACTTGCCGAACAGGCAACCGAAGGCGTGGACGGGTGGAACCGCGTGGAATCGATCTACGACGCCGTCCGGGAGGCCGTCGAATATCGCAACGGGCCGCTCAAGGGAGCCGCCCGCGCCTTGGCGGATGGATGGGGAGACTGTGAGGAACTCACCTGTCTGTTCATCGCAGCCTGTCGTTCGCAGCAGATTCCATCCCGCACCGTCTGGGTCGAAGGTCACTGTTACCCTGAGTTTTATCTCGAGAATCAGGATGGCGAAGGCTGGTGGTTTCCCTGCCAGGCCGCCGGCGCCAGGTCATTCGGCGGCATGCCCGACCAATTACCGATCATCCAAAAAGGCGACTCCTTCCGAGACCCCGATCGACCGGGGAAGGTGCTGCGATATGTTTCGGAATTCGTGAAGGGCTCTTCCGCCGGAGGAGGGCAGCCTGATGTCGACTTCGTTCGCGAAGGCGCCTAGGGAGGCCGAAGGCCTTCGTCCGAGATGACCTGAGGGGTTGCACGACCGTCTCCGCCGGGTGATCGTATTCCCCGCACCGACCTGTTCTCCACTCCATGGTCACTCCGGTCGATCCAAACGATCAGTCCAACCTGTTCGGCGAGGATTTCGACCTCGGCGTCGTGCTGTCCCGAGGTCGTTCCGAAACGGTCGGCGGCCACGGTACGCCAAGTGTTCGACGTCCTTCGTTCGTTGCGTTGCGTCACACTGCTGGCCGGATCGCCATCATTTCCGCGATCCAACTCGTCGTCGCCTTGGGATGTGCCGCGGCATCCCCGAGTCGATCGGGCGTCGTACTCGCATCGGCTGCGGCGATTGGGGGCGTGTATGCCGGATGGCTGCTGTTCACGCCCGTACCGACGGCTCTCCGGGTGGTGGCCACGGCCCTTGCCATTTCAGCCGTCGCTCAGACGGCTTTACTTGGAAACGAATGGACGTCAGTGCTGCCAGGTTCCGACGGGAGTCACCGATGGATTCCTGTCGCGGGTTTCGTGGCTGCCTGGGCCGTTCTAGCCATTGCGATCAGAGGGATCTTCGAACAGTCCCGGGAGCGCTAGACGGGCCTGCCAACGCTAGACGGGCCTGCCCCGGCCCTCGTCTCCAACTGCCCCGATGAGCCCGATGATCTCCTGATCGCCTGTTTCATTTGCGACCGGGATAAACCATCGCGGGATCATGGGGAGCCCTGCCGCAGCCCAGGCACTCTGCAAGCGGTCGCCTGCAAGCCTCACGATCCTCTCACGTCCCCGACCTGCCAGGGCGGCCCGTGCAGCCCAAGGTGTGACTGGGCCTTCGAAACCCGCGGCCTTCGCCGCCTCACGGATCGGCGTCAGGCCGATCACGCCCGAATCACCGATCAAGAGCCGTTGAGCGGCGGTCAGTTCCGCCGCAGCAACGTCCCGCGGAGCGTCCGACACACGAACTTCCACGATTCGCCCTCTGGGGATGGCGTTGATCAGCGAGGGCGACTCGCCGGTAATGTGCATCGCCCACGCATCGATGACCACGCCAGTTTGAGGGTGTGATGCGGAGACGAGACCGACGAGCCCTTCGAGCGTATGAATGAATGGGTTGGCGAGCCCCTCGCGGCGATCGGATTCGGGAATGACCGCGATGCCCAGCTGCATCCCGAGTGGTGAGAGGAGTTCGCCGATCCGGTCGAGTCGCCGGCGAACGAACTCGAAGTGATCCTTGAATGAATGCTCGTCGGATCCCGGCTGCACCGTCGTGACGGCTCGACGCGCATCCGCGGCGGCCGCCAACTCCAGCCGCTTCGGCAGAGCTGCCAGGTCGGCATCAAACCGCTCATCCTCCGCCGAAAGCTCGAGTGGCAGCCGGAAGGTGCCGTTTTGAAGGCGGGCACTGACCATCAGCCGACGGGCGTGGTCGAGGCCGTACACGTCCGCCTGCTGCTCCAGGTCGAGGATGTCGACGTCCATCGAGTCGAATCCGAACGAGAGCGTTAATTCGATCAATTCACTGGATCGGCCTGTGAGCGGAAGGCCGAACGTGCTGAGATTGCGAAACACCGTGGGATACCCTCGCTGAATGACTGATGGATTCTTCGGACCACCGGCGTTCCGGACGGCCAGGGTGGAGAGTATGGCCTCTCGCCGCCCCGGACAAAAGTCCGTCGCCTGATTCGAGGGTGTCAGCGGCTGTCAGGCGCGGCTGCTCGCAGCGATTCATCCAACGACTTCACGCAACCGGCGGGATACGATCAGCCGCCATTCCCCGTCGATTCCGGGCGAGACGGATCGATCCCGAGCCGCTTGAACTTTCGGTAGAGCGACGTGCGGTTGATTCCCAGAGCCCTCGCCGCGTCGCGGCGGCATCCACCACTGCGGGCCAGGGCCTCCAAAATGAGACGTCGCTCGGGCTCCTCCAGGCTCTTTCGGAGCGAATCGGCGGAAACCGAAGGTGTTCGATCGGTCGCCTGGTCGGCTTCCCATCGCTTCGAGAGAAACCCTGAGGCGGCGTCGATGACCAGGTCGTCAGATGTGATGACCGAACCGCTCCCCAGATAAATGGCCCGTTCCACTGCGTGTCGCAGTTCACGGATGTTGCCCGGCCATGGATGTGCGAGAAGCTTCCGGATGGCGTCCTCACGAAAGCCCTCGAAGTCTCTCCCCGCGTCCCGAGCGGCCTCGACAGCGAACCGAGTGGCCAACTGCGGCAGATCGCTGATGCGATCTCGCAGAGTGGGCATCCGAATCGTAATCACATTGATCCGCCAGTAGAGATCCTCACGAAACGTGCCGTCGACGACGCGTCGGGCGAGATCCTCATTCGTCGCAAGAATCAGCCGCACGTCGACCTGCCTGGTTACTCCGGCCCCGACCGGTTCGAACGAGCGATCCTGCAAGACTCGCAGGAGTTTCACCTGCATCGCGGGAGAGGCCGTGCCGATTTCGTCGAGAAAAATCGTGCCGCCGTCGGCCTGGAGAAAACGACCGGCGTATGCAGCCGTCGCACCGGTGAATGCGCCCGCCGCATGGCCGAACAGTTCGCTTTCGAGGAGTTGGTCGGAGAGGGCTCCGCAGGCGACCTCCACGAATGGGTGCGATCGCCGATTCCCAAGCCGATGAATCTCGCGGGCAACGAGCGACTTACCCGTCCCGCTCTCGCCGGTCACGAGCACGGTTGCCCGCGTCGATGCGACACGCGCCGAGACGTCGCGGATCGATTGGATGAGTGGATCGTCGCCGATGAGGACTGATGTCTCTGGTGTTCGAGCAATGGCCGAACGCTGTTCCGTCGAGAGCGATTGGCCCTGGACTGCATCCCCTGCATGCCGGCGGGCCATCGCGAGATTGAGTCCGTCGAACATCTCGGCATCCGTGGCCGGCAGATGCACCACAGCATCGGCACCCTCTTGGATCAGCTGTTCACATGAACCACCAATCCGCCCTGACGTGCTGATGATTGCCAGATCGGGAAGGAGGCCGCGGACCAGTCGCACGAAAGACATCGCCGGGGACGCCATCATGCCGCTGTCGACGATGACGCCGGCGAAACGCTCCCGCTCAAGCCGTTTGCGCGCCGAAGCACCGTCGGCGACCGCCGAGGCATGCCAGCCTCTGCCACAAAGCCAGCGGGCGGTGTCAGATGCCCTGCGCCGATCGTCATCGATCACCAGGAGTCGCTTGGAGCCGTCCCGGACGGAGGCACCAGCACTCCGACGCCGACCTCGGCTTGCCCCGTCGGATGGACTTCTCGTCGTGATCGACTCACAGACGGTTTGCTCGGGCATGAAAGGCTCACGGTCAACGGGTTTGGGCCTGCTGGGCGGTGCACTCCGTTGCCCCACCCTTTCCTACGTCATTCGGGTCGACCGGAAGGTGTTCGGGGCACCATGGACTCGCGGAAAAGTCATCCCCGGTCGTCACGATCGGCACGACCAGAACAACCGTCGTCGGATGGGGAAAAACAAGCCTCTTGCCCCAGAAACGATCGGGCCGCTGGACCGCTCCGTGACTGCCGCCCCGCTCGCTCAGGTCGACTCGAGGACCGTGACGCCTGGGATGGCGGTGGTCACCAGAAACTCCCCTGGATCGATGTTGGCGGTCAGAATGCGGATGCCGCCAGCTGTTCCCGGGACGACGAGGACGGCGGATATGTCGCTTCCCCGCCGGGCCAGTTCGGGCAGGCACTCAGGCCCTCGTACATACGCCGCAGTCGCCAGGGCATCGGCATCAGAGGCTTCAGGGGCAAGTACGGTTGCCGACAGAACACCCTCGGCGGGGCGAGGCGGCCGGGGGTCCTGCCAGTGGCGGAACCACCTAGCCCGGCCCACGAAAAAATGGGACAGAGCGCCGCGCGGCCGGAGACTGCGA
>JBJTBB010000052.1:0-5666 GCA_046091125.1 Planctomycetaceae bacterium | reverse complement strand
CGCATGTACCGAGGGACGAACCAACCCTGATGATGCGACCAACCCGAAGTCGATCGCCTTTTTCGAATCCAGAATCCGTCCGGTGCTGGTCGAAAAGTGTCAGTCATGCCACTCGGGCGACTTGGACGCGCCGAAGGGTGGACTGCGGCTGGATTCCAGGGAGGGTCTTCTGTCCGGGGGAGACTCCGGGCCCGCGATCCACCCCGGTGACGCCGCGGCCAGCGTTCTGGTACGCGCGATCCGCTACGACGGTCTCGAGATGCCCCCTTCGGCCCGGCTTCCACGCGAGGTCGTCGAAGACTTCGAACAATGGGTGAACCAGGGAGCGGTTGACCCGCGGATCGAGTCAACGTTGGCCCGGACCGCCCAGAAGGGAATCGACGTCGAGGCAGGTCGGTCGTTCTGGGCCTTCAGGCCGATCCGCCGGCCCGTACCGCCGGCACCCGAAGCCGTCTGGAGCGACTGGCCTCGCCGCGACTTGGACCGATTCATTCTCTCCAGAGTGCTCGCCGAGGGGCTCGAGCCGACACGCGACGCCGATGCAACGACCTGGCTGCGGCGTGTTCACTTCGACCTGGTCGGCTTGCCGCCTTCCCCCGAGTCCATCGAAGACTTTCTGGCCGACACCTCTTCAGAGGCACGGGCGACCGTAGTGGAACGTCTGCTCGCATCGCCCCGATTCGGCGAGCGATGGGGGCGGCACTGGCTCGACATCGCCCGATACGCCGAATCGAGTGGAGGCGGCCGGTCGATGGTTTTCAAGGAAGCCTGGCGGTATCGCGACTATGTGATCGGAGCATTCAACGCCGATATGCCGTTCGACCGGTTCGTACGGGAACAGATCGCTGGCGATCTCTTACCGCACGCTTCGGATAAGGACGAGCATGATCACCTCGTGGCCACCGGTTATTTGCTGCTTGGTCCCATCAACTACGAGGAGCAGGATAAGCGTCAGTTGGAAATGGACGTCGTCGACGAGCAACTCGACACGATCGGCCGTGGACTCATGGCCATGACGCTCGGCTGCGCCCGCTGCCACGACCACAAGTTCGACCCCATTCCGACGGCCGACTATTACGCGATGGCCGGCGTGCTTCGAAGCACGGACGTGATCGTCCATCAGAACGTTTCACGTTGGACGGAGCGAAAGCTCCCAATGGACGAGGCCACAGCCGCCGTCGTGGCCGAGCACGATCGTGAGCTCGCAGGCGCGAAGGAGTCGCTCGCCGATGCGAAGAAGACCCTCGCTCGGCTCGATCCCGGTTCCGAGGCAACGAACGCGGCCGTACCCCTTTCATCCCTGCCGGGAATTGTACTCGACGACGGTGAGGCCGTGCGGGTCGGGGAGTGGACCGGCTCGCACCACGTGAAACCGTTCGTGGGACAGGGCTACCTCACCGACGGCAACGACCGAAAAGGAGAGAAGACGCTCACTTTTCAGCCGCGTTTCGAGCGGCCCGGACTCTACGAGGTTCGGATCGGGTACACGGCAGGACCGAACCGCGCGTCGGCCGTGCCGATCGCCATGCTCACCCTCGACGGTGAGATCGATCGCACCGTCGACATGCGAACGCCGCCACCCGCGGACGCACATTTCGTGTCCCTCGGCACGTTCCGTTTCGACGAGACCAATCAATGGTACTTGATGGTGTCGAACCGGGGCACCGACGGCTACGTCATCGTCGATTGCGTGCAGTTTCTGCCGGCTGACGCCGGAAGCCCCCGGGTCACCGCAGATCCTTCGAAAGTGGTCGCTGCGGTGCCGGCGGCGCACGGTCGGGTCGATGACGCCACGGAACTCAGCGCGGCCCGCGACGACGTGAAGCGACTCGAGGAACGGGTGAAAGCCCTGACGAAGAGCGCACCGTCGGTGCCCATGGCGATGGCAGCCGACGATACCGAGAAGGTGGTCGACCTGTGTATCCGCATTCGGGGTGACGTCCACTCCGAGGGCCGACAGGTACCACGAGGAGTCCTGTCGGTGGCCACGATCGGCGCTCCGCCCGTGATGCCACGCGAGGCCAGCGGGCGAAACGAACTGGCCCTCTGGATCGCCGACTCCGAGCATCCGCTTACATCGCGGGGCTGGGGGAATCGGGTCTGGAAGCATCTGTTCGGCGAGGGCATCGTGCGGTCGGTCGACAATTTCGGATCGACTGGTGAGACGCCGAGCCATCCAGATCTGCTCGATTTCCTGGCCAGAAGCTTCAGCGACAGTGGATGGTCGACCAAGAAGCTCGTGAGGGACATCGTCCTCTCGCGAACCTACTCGCTGTCCACCGCGGTCGGATCGAGCCGCCAGGCGGAGGTGGATCCTGAAAACAGGCTGTTGTCCCGATTCCCAAGACGTCGCCTGGAGGCCGAGGTGCTGCGAGATGCGATGCTTGCGATCTCGGGTCGGCTCGATCTCACCGCCGGCGGTTCCGGTATCTCCGACGAGCGCGTGCTATCTGGCGTCGGCACCGACATGCCGACCGAATACGGCTACGTGTTCAATGACCTGCGCCGCAGCGTCTATAGCCCCGCCTTCCGTAATCGCCGTCCCGACATCTTCGACGCCTTCGACGCCGCCGATCCCAACGGTGTCACCGGCAGCCGCTCGACAAGTACCGTCGCTCCCCAGGCCCTCTTCATGCTCAACAGCCCCTTCGTGATGGAGGAGGCGGAATGGGCGGCCCGCAGGCTTCTCGCGGATACCGTCGATCGTGGCGATTTGGTCCGCATCGAGTTGGCGTTTCTGCGATCGATCGGACGGCCACCTTCGCCCGCGGAGCGCGAGGCCGTTCTCGAAATGGTGCGAAAGGTTTCCGACGAGTCATCGAGCTCGGATGATGCCGCGAGTGGCGATGGGGCAGCTGATCCGGAGGCGGAGTCCGCCGCGTGGGCGGGCGTCTTCCAGGCGGTTTTTGGCTGCATCGACTTCCGAACCCTGGAGTGAATCAATGACCATCGTGCCGAAATCGGACCGCCGTCGGTTGCTGCAGTCGACCGCCTGTGGATTTGGAGCCCTCGCGCTTGCGGACCTCCTCGCCGCGGCTGAATTCGGATCGGTTGGTCAGTCGCACAAATCAAGGATCCCACCACCCCTCCCGCACTTTTCGCCGACGGCCAAGCGGGTGATGTTTCTCGTCCTGGCCGGCGGGGTGAGCCAAGTCGACAGTTTCGATTACAAGCCGCTGCTCGATCGGGAGGATGGTCGCTCGCGGGAGTTCGCCGACTCGCGGTCCATCGCCCGTAGCGGCAAGGGCACCACGGCCCGTGTGATGCGTCCTCTCTGGCCGTTCCACCAACGCGGCGGAACCGGCAAGTGGACGTCGGACCTGTTCCCCGAGATGTCGCGTCATGTCGACAGACTCTGCTTCCTGCACGGCATGCACACCGATGGAGTGGCACACGGCCCCGCCACGCTCTTCCTGCACACCGGCACGACCACCCAGATCAGGCCCTCGGTCGGATCATGGGTGAGCTATGGGCTGGGCACCGAGAACGACAACCTCCCGGCGTTCGTGACGCTCTCACCCTCGTTGGGGAACGGTGGACCGAGAAACTTCGCGAGTGGGTTTCTGCCGGCCGTTCACCAGGGCACGGCGGTGGGGCGCGCGGATATTCCCGCGAAGGACTCCGGGATCCCGCTCATCGGCAATTCGCGTCGAGATGATGTCAGTGCGAGACGGCAGTTCGAGCTCGTGCAGGCGCTCAACCGTGATCAACTCGCCGCACGTGGGGTCGGGGTCGATTCGGGACTCGAGGCCATCGTGGAATCGTATGAGCTTGCGTGGAGAATGCAGCACTTCGCACCGTCGGTCCTCGACCTGACGGGTGAGACGCGGCACACGCTCGACCTGTACGGCATCGACGCACCAGAGACGGACAGCTTCGGTCGTCAGTGTCTGCGGGCCCGCCGGCTCGCCGAGGCGGGAGTGCGGTACATCCAGGTGAGTTACAGCGACAACTCCAACAATCCCGCCTGGGATCAGCATGCCAACATGCCCAAACACGCCGAACATGCCCGTCGGGTCGACCGACCGATCGCCGGACTGCTCACCGACCTGGAGGCCCGTGGGTTGCTCGACGACACGGTCGTCTGGTGGGGCGGGGAATTTGGCCGTAATCCCTTCGCGGAAAACAACGGCACCGGCCGCGATCACGATCCCGATGGCTTCACCGTCTGGCTCGCGGGTGGAGGCGTGAAAAGGGGGTACTCGTTCGGGGCGACCGACGAGTTCGGGCACGTGGCGGTCGAGGGTCGCACACATATGCGAGACCTCCATGCGACGCTCCTGCATCTGCTCGGCCTCGACCATGAACAGCTCACGTATCGTTTCGCCGGCCGCGATTTCCGGCTCACCGACGTGGCCGGTGAGGTGATCAAACCAGTGTTGGCCTAGCGCGGCATTGGCGACAGCTGTGGCGACGGACCAGCAGTCGTTCCAGGCCCAGGCAATCCCGTCCAGGACGCGACGCGCGCGATCGACGGGATGAACATCACAGCGACTGCAGGTAGGCCTTGAGATCGGCTACCTCGTCCGTGGAGAGTGGCGGGAGTCCCGATACCTGCTCGGGCGAATGGAATCGAGTCAGCACGTCCTCGAGGGACCTGGCCCGACCGTTGTGGAGAAAACGCGTCTTCCGGTGAAGGCCACGCAGCGTGGGTGGACTGAAGGCTTTGAAATGGTCCTCGTCCCGGATGAGGCCGACGGCATGATTCTCCGACGTGGTCAGATATGGACCGGCGTGGCAGGAGGTGCAGGCGGTGCGGTCGCTCTCGAAGAGCCGACGCCCACGCTCGGCCGCCGGTGACAGCGACCCATCGGCCTGGCGAAAGGGGCGTGGGGGAGACGAGAGCGTCGCGAGGTAGGTGGCGAGCGCCGCGACGTCCCCGTCGGTGGGACGCGGGCCCTGCATCGAGTCGACGAGCGACTTCGCCAGGGAGGTGTGGAGATCGGCCTGCCAGCCGTGCCATGTCCACGGTCCGGTTTCCGTAACGCCCCACAGGGGCAGCACCGTCTTGTATGTGCCGGCCGAACCGTCGTTGAGTGTGTCGAAGGTGATGGTGTTGCCGCCCCCTTCGTAGTGACAGGTGTGACAGCTGTACCACTGATCGAGGCTGCGGCCGGCATCGAAAAAAATGGCTTCCCCGCGACGCGCGAGTGTTTCGGTCTCGCCCGCTGCGGTCCCAGGTTCTCCGGAGAGCCAGACCGTTCGGACGATGGAGGGTCCTTCCGGATCCACCTCCTGTACCGCGTCGAGGAGTCGATTGGCGATCCACGCCCTGCCCCGCGAGGCATCCCAGGCGATGCCCAGTGGCCGCCCTCCCAAAGCGATCCTCCGGAAGCGGCCCGGGTCGGTGGCCAGCGAGCGGTCCATCACCTCGCCCCCGCTGACCTGTGTGAACGGTAGCGGTCGATCGTTGCCGTCTCGCAGCCAAAGAACCTCGTGCGTGCCCCCGGCCGTCACGAGCAGCGTGCCGTCAGCGGTCATGGCGACACCTCGGACGTCGCCGACCGCACGGCCGCTGACATCCAGCGTGAGCCCCGAGAGCGTTCCCTCATCGTTGTCCGCGAGTGACAGCCTCCCGAGCCGGCTGCCGGTCACCCAGCCGCGGCGGAGCTTGCGACCCGACGGATTGCTTCCCCCGTCGACGGTCCGGGCGACAGACAGTTCCC
>JBJTBB010000051.1:0-3350 GCA_046091125.1 Planctomycetaceae bacterium | reverse complement strand
ATCACCGTCCACCTCGCAGATACCGGCAGCCATTCTTCTGACACGTCCCCTGCCACCGGAGACCTCTTCGTCCACGGCGTCGAGCCAGGAAAGACGATGTCGCTGAATCTCCGTCGCGGCACGGGAATCGCCGGTGGAGGGCGGGATGCCTGAGAGCCTCCAGGTGCGGCAGTCAGATCCATCCTCGAGCAGCAGGTCGTAGTGCAGGCCGGCCGGGTCGTCGGGGGCCGCGACGTGTTCGAGCAACGCGTAGCGTGGCATGGCTCGGAGGGCCTGGCAGAGGTGTGGTCAATAGTCGTCCGCAGGACCGGCCGATTCCGAAGGGAGGACGAGGGGCTTCGGCTTGTGACGGACGACCCGGCGGGCATTCTCGTCGCGAAGGCGTTCCACGGCGGCGTCGAGGGGCATGGCCCCAAGGTCGCCGTCCACCCGGTCCCGGAGGCTCACGGTCCCTGCCGCCTCGTCCCGCGGGCCACAGACGACCATCATCGGCACCAGTTCAAGATGGGCGACCCGGATCTTCGCGCCGAGTTTCTCGGCAGCGAGGTCGCCGCCAGTTCGCAGGCCGGCGGCCTCCAAACGCGCCTTCACGATGGTCGCGTAGCCCTCGCTTTTCTCGCTGACGGGGATCACGCGGACCTGCTCCGGAGCCAGCCACAGCGGAAAGGCCCCCGCGAAGTGTTCGATCAGCACGCCCACGAATCGCTCCAGGCTCCCCAGCGGTGCGCGGTGGATCATCACCGGCGCGTGACGGGCATTATCGGCACCGATGTATTCGAGCGCGAATCGTTCGGCGCTGGGCAGGTTGTAGTCGAGTTGCACCGTGCCCAGTTGCCATTCCCGGCCCAGGGAATCGTTGATCACGAAGTCGATCTTCGGCCCGTAGAAGGCGGCCTCACCCGGCTCCGGCTCGCACCCAGGCAGATGCATGCGGCGGGCCACCCGCTCGATCGCCGACTCCGCCTCGTCCCAGCGCTCCGGAGGGCCGACGTATTTGTCACTCGAGGGGTCGCGGAAACCGAGCCGGACACGGAAGTTGTCGAAAGCGAGGCTTTTGAGAACCTTCAGCGTGAAGTCGATGCAGCCCGCCACCTCCTCCTCGACCTGCTCGGGCGTGCAGAAGATGTGTGCATCGTCCTGAGTGAAGCCGCGCACGCGGGTCATGCCGCCCAGTTCGCCAGACTGCTCGTAGCGGTAGACGGTGCCGAACTCCGCCAATCGCAGCGGGAGTTCCTTGTAGCTCCTTTGCCTCGCCTTGTAGATCATCGTGTGATGCGGGCAATTCATCGGCTTGAGCAGATATTGCTCGTCGTCGCCCATCACGATCGGCTTGAACTGGCTGTCGGCGTAGTACGGATAGTGACCGGACGTCTTGTAGAGGTCGACCTTGCCGATGTGCGGCGTGTAAACCGGCTCGTATCCCCGGGCCGCCAACTCGTCGCGCACGAACGACTCGAGTGTGGCGCGGATCGTCGCTCCCTTGGGCATCCAGAGGACGAGCCCGGAGCCGACCATCGGGCTGGTCGTGAACAGGTCGAGTTGCTTCCCCAGCACCCGATGATCTCGCTTCCTGGCCTCCTCGAGCGCCGCCAGATGCGCGTCGAGATCGGCCTGAGAGAACCAGGCGGTGCCGTAGAGCCGCTGCAGCTGTGGATTGTTGGCGTTGCCCTTCCAAAAGGCTCCGGCGATGTTCGTGAGCTTGAAGGCGCCGATACAGCCCGGGCTGGGCACGTGTGGACCACGGCACAGATCGACGAAGTCTCCCTGCCGGTAGATCGACAATGTCGGATGATCGGACAGTCCCGTTTCGATGTGGACCGCTTTCAGGGGCTGCCGAAGATCTCGAACGATGTCGACGGCCTTGCCACGCGCCACCTCCACACGCTCGAAGGGCTCGTCGGCGGCGATGATGTTCCGCATCTCGGCCTCGATCAGGGGCAGATCGTCATCGGTGATCGGCCGCTCCGCCCTCATGTCGTAGTAGAAGCCTGCTCCGACCGTGGGGCCGAATGCCAACTCCACGCCGGGAAAAATCCGCATGACCGCTCTCGCCATGACGTGTGCGGCGGAGTGCCTCATGACGGGCAGAGCCCGCGGATCGCCCATGGTGAGCGGTTCGATCACGCTGACACGGTCCGTCGGCAGGGGGGCGTCGAGGCCGACCACCAGTCCATCCATGGCTGCCGCAATGGGGCGCGGCTTCGATGCGCTCTCTCCCGGAGCAGACCGCTTGCCCAAGGACGTCAGGGCATCGCCCACCGTGGAGGCAGACGGTAGTTCGTGGATGACTCCATTTTCGTCGCGGAACGATGGCATGATGGGGGCGTGTCCGAAGGTGGAACGCGGAGGATCGGGCGGGGACGCAGTATCGGCCGATCCGGATCGTCGGACAAGGCCGCACGGCCGCCCCGAAAAGACCCTTGGGAGGCTTTTCGGATCCCATGACAACCTTTTTCATCGAACAAATGAGGCGACTTCCGGTACGAGTGCCTCCGCCCGGGCTGCCTCGGCGACTGCGAGGAGCCTGGGCGATCACCGCGGCCATGGTCGCCGCGGCGGCGGCGATCATCGGCCCCTGTGCGACGCGGCCCGAGAAGGGCCGAGCAATCTGGCGGGTCGAGACGGTACACGATGGCGACACGGTGAGTTGCCTCGACCCTTCGGGGCGGTTGCAGAAGATCCGGCTCGTGGGGATCGACGCTCCAGAACTGGATCAGCCGCACGGTCGAGCGAGTCGTGGAGCACTCGCCGCAAAAATAGGTGGTGACGTCCTGGTCGAGGAGCGGGGACGCGACCGGCATGGCCGCCTTCTCGGAAGACTTTTCGTTGAGAATCGCGACGTCAATCTCGAGATGGTGACGGACGGCCATGCCTGGGCATTCACGGGGTTCGCCGATGACGGCATCCTCAATGCCGCGGAGAACGCCGCCCGAGCAGCCCGCAGGGGCCTTTGGGCGGACCTCTCCGCCATTTCGCCATCTCGCTGGCGGCAGGAACATCCTCCATACCTGGATCAGCGGCGCTGAAACGATTCGCGGATCTCTTGGAGAATGGCCATTTGTGGTCCGCTGAATGGCCTGGGCAACGAAAACATACGAGTTCTTGCTTGACGGATGCCCATTTGGGCGCGAGACTCCTTGTCTTCGAGCAATCCGGGCGATTAGCTCAGTTGGTTAGAGCACCAGCTCGACAAGCTGGGGGTCATAGGTTCGAGTCCTATATCGCCCACTACCCCTTCCGCACGAAGCCTCGGGAACCAAGCGTTTCCGGGGCTTTTTGCCTTTCGGGTGTCCGTAGATGAGTCCCGTTGACGGTCGAAAATGAGTCCTGACGCCGGATGAGGAGTCTCA
>JBJTBB010000050.1:0-3670 GCA_046091125.1 Planctomycetaceae bacterium | reverse complement strand
CGACAGACGAGTTGCGAGCGGCGTTCGGTGGCTACCGCAACGGCATGGGCGACGGGCCTCGCGGAACACCAACGATCGACGGCGACCGACTGTTTTGTGAGGGTGGAAACGGTGACGTCGCCTGCCTCGACGCGAAGACCGGTGAGACGGTTTGGTGGGTCAACCTCTCCAAGGATTTCGGAGGACGTGTGCCAGGGTGGGGCTACTCGGAGTCACCACTCGTGGTGGACGATCTCGTGATCGTGACGCCCGGCGGACAGCAGGGGACGCTTCTGGCACTCGACAAGAAGACCGGCAAGCCGATTTGGCAAAGTGGCAGCGGGACGGAGGGAGCGCACTACTCAACGCCCGTGTTGGCGATGATTGACGGCATCAAGCAGATCGTGCAGTTCGGCGGCCAAAGTGTATTTGGGGTCTCGCTGGCCGACGGTCAGCGCCTTTGGAGCTATTCCACGCCGGCCAACGGTACCGCGAATTGCTGTTCTCCGATCGTCGACGGCGATTTCGTGTTCGCGGCAAGCGCCTACGGCACCGGGGGAGGACTCGTGAAAGTGTCTCGATCGGGAGACGCGCAGGAAGCGAGGGAAGTGTACTTCGAGAAGCGCCTGCAGTGTCATCATGGCGGGATCGTGAAAATCGGCGACTTCATGTACAGCTGCGGTGATGGACCGCTCACCTGCGTCCGGTTCCAGACCGGCGAGATCGTCTGGCAGTCGCGGAGCGTCGGCAAGGGCTCACTGGTGGCCGCCGACGGAATGCTGTTCGTGTTGAGCGAGGGGCATCGCGTCGCGTTGGTCGAGGCGACTCCCGAGGAATACCGGGATCGCGGCATTTTCGAGATCCGGTCGCATGGTCGGCCATCGTGGGCGCATCCCGTTGTGGCCGGGGGCGTGCTGTATATCCGTGATCAGCAGTCGCTCACCGCGTACGACGTGCGCAAGGCCGACGGTACCTGAGGTCCGTCGGCCGTTTCTTGACAGTTCGAAGGATGTAGATCCACTCGCAACAGAAAACAGAGGGAATCAGTGGAGCAAGCGATGGCACGATCAATACGGTGGCTGGTCATGTCGTCGGTGGTGTCCGCATCGGCGGCCGTGGCTGACCCGGGCGAGTTCCCCGAGGGGTGGAGGGCCGAGTCGCCGCGGGACGAGATCCGCCCCGTGATGCGGTACGAACCGTCAGGGGGGCCGCGGGGGACGGGAGCCTTCGTCATCACGAGCGACGCCTCGCCCGGCCGGCACGGCTGGGTTCAAAAGACGTTTTCCGTCTGCGCGGGCAAGACCTACGAGTTCGCCGTCCTCCGACGAACCGAGAACGTCCCGTCGCCTCGTCGCAGCACGCCGGTCCGGATCGTATGGCACGATTACCAGGGCAAGCAGGTCCGGGCAGCCGCGCGGACCGAGGAGGAATTGTCGGGTCGCCCCGTTCCGAGTGCCGAGCCGGAGCACCCGCTCGATGGTCCGACCGACGAGCGGGGATGGACGTCGATTGGTGGCCGATATGTCGTGCCGCCATGCGCCACGCGGGCCATCGTCGAATTACACCTCCAGTGGGCGTCGAATGCGTCGGCCGAATGGGCGGATGCGTCGCTGCGGGAATGTGCTGCAATCGAACCGCGCATGGTGGGTCTGGCGACGATTCATTTCAAGCCGACCGCTGGCTCACCGGAGGCCAACCGCTCGCAGTTCGTCCCACTGGTCGCCAGGGCGGCGGAGCAGGGGGCTGACCTCGTCGTGCTTGGCGAGACAGTCACGTCGGTCGGCGTTGGCAGGAAGCCCCACGAGGTGGCGGAGCCGTTACCGGGGCCGACCAGCGACTTCTTCGGCGGGCTCGCCCGTGAACATGGGCTGCATCTGGTCGTATCGCTGTACGAGCGCGACGGCGACCTCGTCTACAACTCGGCCATCCTCCTGGATCCGGAGGGGAGGTTGGTCGGCACGTATCGGAAGGTGTGCCTTCCCCATTCGGAGATCGAGTCCGGAGTGATGCCCGGCGATGACTATCCCGTCTTTTCCACTCGACTGGGCCGGATTGGCATGATGATCTGTTACGACGGTTTTTTTCCGGAGGTCGCCCGCGAACTGACCAAACGCGGCGCGGAGGTGATCGCGTGGCCGGTCTGGGGCTGTGATCCACTTCTCGCCCAAGCGAGAGCGAATGAAAACAGGGTTCATATCGTCAGCAGCACGTACATGCCGCCGACGTCCAATTGGATGCTGTCGGCCGTCTATGGACGGGACGGTCGGCCGCTTGCGTCGGCGGAGACACCGGGTGACGTGGTCGTCCATCGGGTCGATCTCAGCGAGCATCGGGTTGGTCCATACAACCTTGGCGCGTTTCACGACATGGTGCAGCGGCATCGCCCGGAGCCTGTCCGGGCCGATTGAGGTGGCGCCGGGATGCTCCAGTCGTGCGAGAGTTGATTGTCCTGGGGCTCCGAGGTGAACCGTATGAGGGATCGAAGCAGCTCTAGTGGGTGGCTCGCCGTGGCGAGTCTCGTCGCTACGCTCGGTTTTGCACTCCTTCAGGAAGCGATCGCGGAGCCGGCCCTTCTCGTCCACTACATGCCGTGGTATTCGGCCCCGCCCAGCGGAGGCGTCTGGGGGTGGCACTGGACGATGAATCATTTCGACCCTGAGCGATTTCGTTGGGATGGTCGACGTGAGATCGCGTCGCACGAGTATCCATTGATCGGACCCTACGACTCGGGTGACGACGACGTGCTCGAGTGCCATGTTCTGCTGATGAAGATCGCCGGGATCGACGGTGTCGTGATCGATTGGTACGGCACGGGCGCCTCGAACGACTACCCGCTGTGCCATGGCAACACGCAGAAACTCATCCCCTGGCTCAGGAAGGCTGGTTTGAGATTCGCCGTGTGCTACGAGGACCAGGCACTGAAGCCGCTGCAATCCGGTGAAGACACGCGGCAGCTGCAGCGGGACGTCCGTTGGGTGGAGGACCATCTGTTTTCAGACTCGCGGTACCTTCGGCATGATGGTCGACCGCTGTTTTTCGTGTTCGGTCCCCAGCACGTCCGCGGGGCGTTTCCGTTCGCCAGCAGGCCGTTCACGGTCGGACTACCACACCTGGCCAAGGAGCACGGCCTGGACGGGAGCTTCGCCTGGCCGCCGGTGGCCGGCGGCCGGAGTGTGTCGGCCGAGCAGTGGAAAAAGGACCTCGATGGAACCTACGCGGATGCACAGACCCTCGCAGCCACGGCCTTTCCTGGTTTTCATGACATCTATCGACAGGCCGGGGTGCAAGACAGTTACGGCAGTATCGACGCTCGGCGAGGGCGTACGCTCGTGGAATCGCTCGCGCAGGCGACGCAGAGCGGAAAACCATTTGTGCAGGTCGCCACGTGGAACGATTTCGGCGAAGGAACGATGATCGAGCCCACCATCAGCCGAGGGTATCGGTCGCTGGAGGCGCTCGCCCGCTCTGATGACAAGGCCGCCCTCCGACTGCCGGTACTCCTTCACTCGCTCCGGAAACGCGGGGGAGATGACGCGAGACTCGACGAGGCGGCGGGCCATCTTTTCGCCTCGAATCATGAGGCCGATGCCGCTGCCTTCGGGGGCGATCCCGATCGGATTGTCGTTGCGGGACACAGTGCGGGCGCCTATTTGGCCCTGCTGTGCGGGCTCGATGCGAAGTGGCTCGCCGC
>JBJTBB010000049.1:0-7337 GCA_046091125.1 Planctomycetaceae bacterium | reverse complement strand
GTTCGATGTGGTCGTCACCGACCTGATGATGAATGACATCGGAGGCCTCGACATCCTCTCCAAGGCGAAGGCGGCCTCCTCCGACACCGAAGTGATCGTCGTGACCGGCCACGGGACGATCCCATCGGCGGTGGCCGCGATGCAGCAGGGGGCGTCGAGCTACCTGCAAAAGCCGCTGGACCTCTAGGCTCTTCGGCACGCGGTGGAGCGCGAGAGAGAGGGCATCAGGCTGAAGCGTCAGAATGACGAGCTCAATCGTCGTCTTGACGAAAAGTTCGGATTCGAGGGCGTCGTGGGGTCGAGTCCGCAGATGCTGGGGCTGATCGAGCGACTCAAGCGGATCGCGCCAACCGACGCCACCGTACTGATCCAGGGAGAGACTGGAACCGGCAAGGAGCTCGTCGCACAAGCCATCCACCAGAACAGCCCCCGAAAGAACAAGCCGTTCGTGGCACTCAACTGCGCGGCGTTGAGTGAGAACATCCTGGAAAGTGAGCTATTCGGACACGTTCGGGGGGCCTTCACCGACGCGTCGAGCGACCGCATGGGAAAGTTCGAGTACGCCAACGGTGGCACGCTTTTTCTGGACGAGGTCGGTGACATGCCGATGGCCACGCAGATCAAGCTGCTCCGCGTCCTCGAGAGCGGGGAGATCACCCGGGTCGGCTCGAACACGCCGATCAGGGTCAATGTACGACTGCTTTCCGCCACCAATCGCAATCTCGAGCAGGCGATCCATGCCGGGTTGTTTCGCAGCGATCTGTATCACCGGCTCAAGGTGGTGACGATCCTGATTCCATCGTTGTGGGAACGCGCCGCCGACATCCCACTCCTGATCGAGCTTTTCGTCCGGCATTTCGCGAGGCGCCACGGCAAACAGGTGAAGGGAATGTCCCTGCAGGCCCGTAAGCGACTTGGGTCCTATGCATGGCCAGGGAACGTCAGGCAACTGCGCAACGTCGTGGAAAGCATGGTGGTCGTGGACTGCGACGGCACGCTCGACGTGGATGATCTCCCTCTGGAATTGGAGCCGGCCCCCCTCGAATCGTCCGAGAGCGTGGCCGGGATGAGGTTCTCCGCCAGTCCGGAGCCGTCGCGAGCGAGTCCATCGGAGATCATCGCCTCTCCCGCCGAGTCGGTGGCATTCGATGCCTCCGCCCCTTCGCAACACGTCACGGGTATCGCGTCCCTCGTTGGAAAGCCGCTCGATGAGATCGAGAGGATCTTCATCGGCGAGACGCTGAAGTTGACGGGTGGTAATCGGGAGCAGGCGGCGGAGTTGCTTGGCATCGGCGAGCGGACGCTCTATCGCAAGATCAAGGAATTCCAGTTGAGCTAGCCGAGGAGGCCGGCCGCTGGTGGCTGTCACATGGGACGCATCCACAGGCTGCCGGCGTCGGTCGTCAATCGGATCGCCGCCGGCGAGGTTGTCGAGCGACCCGCGAGTGCCCTCAAGGAACTGCTCGAGAATGCGCTCGATGCGGGCAGCCGCCGCATCGACGTCTTACTCGAGCAGGGGGGCGTCGGTCTTGTTCGCGTCACCGACGACGGTGGTGGCATCGACGTCGACGATCTGCCGCTGGCCGTTTCGAATCACGCGACGAGCAAGCTCGCCGCGGCCGACGACCTGTCTGATGTCCGGACGCTCGGATTTCGGGGAGAGGCGCTCGCATCGATCGGTGAGGTATCGCGACTGGTGCTCCGCTCGCGCACGTCGGATGCGCCGGGGGGGGCGATGCTCGTGGTCGATAATGGTGTAGTAGGTGAGGTCGAGCCCTGCCCGATGGCGATTGGGACGACCATCGAGGTGCACCAGCTTTTTGCACGCATTCCGGCCCGGCGGGCTTTTCTGAAGGCCCCACAGACGGAGTGGTCGCATGCCTGTGAAACGTTCGTCAGAACGGCGATCGCACGTCACGACGTGTCCTTTGGACTTCTGCACGGGCGGCGGAGGGTGCACGATCTGCCGACCGCGTCGAACTGGCTCGACCGAATCGGCGACCTCTTCGGTCGCGATATCGTGCCGAGGCTCGTGCCGGTCCAAGGGGAGTCTGATGGAGTGCAGGTGGAGGGGCATGTGGGTAGGCCCGACTTCGACTCGGGCTCGAATCGCACGCAATACCTTTTCGTCAACGATCGGCCGTTTCGAGACCGATCGGTTCTCCATGCGATTCAAGAGTCCTACCGGGGACTGCTTCTCTCGGGCCGTCAGCCGGTCTTCTTCCTGCGGCTGCGGATGGATCCGTCGCTGGTCGACGTGAACGTTCATCCCGCCAAAACGGAGGTGCGCTTCCGCGAGGCCGCTCGAATCCATCAGCTCGTTCTCGCGACCCTGCGGACGGCATTCCTGTCGGCCGAGCTCACCGTTCCGCTCGTGTCGCCGGATCGTGGCGGTGGTCGGGTGAATCAGTCGCTTCAGCCTCGCGTTCCTGGGGATGTCGATGCATCCGGACTTCGGTTGACGGTGTCCGATTCCTTGCGTGTTGACGGGTCGATTCCATCGGCGGCTTTTCCCGACTTTCGGCCCTTTTCGGAGCGGTTGCTCGCGTTTCGTCGACCGACGGAACACCGGGATGCGTTTCCTGATGGCTCCGGACAGCGGGCCTCGTCATTGTCGGAGGACGTGCAACGTGAGGGACGCACCCCGGTCATCGTCCAGATGCACGACCGGTATCTCGTCGTGGAAACACCCGAGGGTATCGAGGTGATCGACCAGCACGCGCTGCACGAGCGTGTGCTTTTCTCGAGGCTCCGGCGGCTGGTTGCCGAGGGAGGTCTCGAGGTCCAGCAGCTTCTCGTTCCGGATCGAGTCGAGGTGACGGCCGAACAGTTCGAACGGATCGCCGATCATCTCGGGGTCCTGCGATCAGCCGGCCTCGACGTGGAGCCTTTCGGGGGAACGACCGTGCTCGTGCGGTCGAAGCCGGCCTTGGCGGGACGAGCCTCGTCTGAGAGCCTCCTGGAAGAGGCGCTCGAGCGGCTGGGAGCGGCCGGTGGATGTCCGCCGGAGCAACTGTTGGACGAGGTGCTGCATGGCATGGCGTGTCGTGCGGCCATCAAGGCTGGCGATCCGCTCTCCTTCGAGGAGATGCGGGCCCTTGTCCGCGATGGAAAAACCACGGAGGATGGACATCACTGTCCGCATGGACGGCCCACGACATTGGCCCTTTCACGCCACGAGCTCGATCGTCAGTTTCGTAGGGTCTGACGACGTCGGATCGCCCGTTTCTCTCCCGCTTGCCCGTTTTCCCTTCGAGTCATCCATGATTTGCGTCAGCATCGGCCGTGGTCGCCATCGCCATTTGCTCGCGGAGCTGCGGCATCTCGCCGAGAATGGCGTCAAACTCGTCGAATTGCGTGTCGACTTCATCCAGGGGACGGTGCAGATCAAGCGTCTGTTACGGGATCGGCCCTGCCCGGTCATCGTCACCTGCCGCCGACAGGTCGACGGTGGTCACTGGCAGGGAAGCGAAGAGGATCGGCTGTTGCTGCTTCGCACGGCCATTGCCGAAGGAGTGGATTACATCGACCTGGAATCGGACGTGGCGGCAGCGGTGCCTCGATATGGCAAAACGAAACGGATCGTGAGCCACCACGACTTCACGCGGACGCCTACCGACCTGATGACGCTGCACCGACGACTGGCCACGATGGATGCGGACATCGTGTAGATCGCCACCATGGCCAACCACCCCAATGACAATCTGCGCATGCTCGACATGGTTCGAGCCGCCCGCGTACCGACGGTGGGAGTCTGCATGGGCGACATGGGGGTGCCGAGCAGACTGCTGACGGTTCGCGCAGGTTCCCCTTTTACGTTCGCAACCTTCCAGGAAGACCGCGTGATGGCTCCGGGACAGGTGACATGGAAGCAGATGCGGGATCGATACCGGGTGGACGCGATCCATGCCGGTACTCGCATCTACGGTGTGATCGCCGATCCGGTGGCCCACAGTCTCTCGCCCGTCGTGCACAACGCGGCCTGCGCCGAGGCAGGAATCGACTGCGTCTACATCCCGTTTCGCGTGCCGGCCCAAAACCTCGATGAGTTCCTTTCGACGGCCGGGCGGTGGCCGCTCGCAGGTCTCAGCGTCACGATCCCGCACAAGGAATCCGTGATGACTCACGCCACTCCCGCCGATGATCTTGTCGGTCCGATCGGGGCGGCCAACACGCTGACGTTTTCAGCGGAAGGAGTTCGATCGTTCAACACCGACGCCGTTGCCGCCGTGGCCAGTTTGGAGTCGCTCATCGATGAAGGTGAATTGGCGGGCCGGGATGCGATCCGCACGGCTCTGGTGATGGGTGCGGGCGGGGCGGCGAGGGCCGTGGCCTTCGGTCTTCGCAGCCGAGGAATCGACGTGACGATTTCGGGAAGGACGCCCGAACGGGCTCGCGCGATCGCGGCGGCCGTCGGTTGCAAGACCGTTGATTGGCCGGCTCGACATCGTCTTCCCTACGACTGTATCGTCAATGCCACGCCGATCGGCATGCACCCGGATGTGAATGAGAGCCCGTTCGATGCCGAGAGTCTGCGGACGTACATGGTGGTGTTCGACACGGTTTACAATCCGGAGAACACCCTCCTGGTGAAGCAGGCCCGCGAGGCTGGTTGCCGAGTGGTTACCGGCGTGGAGATGTTTGTCCGTCAGGCGTCAGCCCAATTCCGCATCTGGCACGGCAGCGATCCGTCGCAGGGCGTGATGCGCGATGCGCTGAAGCGGGCGACTGCGGCCTATAAGCCCGACTGAAGACCCATCCATGCCACGCCTCACGCTCATCGGGTATCGAGGCACGGGCAAGTCGACCGTCGCACGGATCGTGTCCTCACAGCTGGGGTGTGGATGGACGGATGCGGACGAGGTATTCGAGCGGCAAACCGGTGCCTCGATCGCGGAACACTTTCGTGACAAGGGTGAGGCGTCCTTCCGAAGTCTCGAATCGGAGATTCTGCGAAGACTCCTGGAGACTGAAACGGGAGTCCTCGCCACCGGCGGCGGCGTCGTGTTGTTCGAGTCGAACCGCTGTCTGTTGCGCGATCTCGGTCGGCCGGTCGTCTGGCTCGATGCCCCCGTGGGGGTGATCCTGCAGCGGCTCATGGCTGATCCATCGACGGTGTCTTCCCGGCCCTCCCTTTCAACCGCCGGCGTTTTCGACGAGGTGCCGGCCGTTCTTGCGGCGAGGGAGCCTCTCTATGCTGCGACGGCGGACCTCCGTGTCGATGCCTCCGGGTCTCCGCAGCATGTAGCCGATCAGATCATCCGCTCATTGCCCGATCTCGAGCAATCCGGGGGCAAAGCGTGACCGATACCGTTCTGCACCCCTATGCGTCGCCCGGGTGGGCGGTTCTCGGCCCCGTCGCCGGGGTCGTTGCGGGCTTCGTCGTATCGAGGGCATCGACGTGGATGCTGTGGTCCATCGAGATCGACCCCGCTTGGCAGCCCACCACGGATTCAGTCATCCGTGATCGACGGACGATCCTGGCTTCGCTGGCTGCGTGTCTCGCAATGCTCGCCTTGTTTTTTTGGGAGGTGGCGCTCGGTGGGCAGCTTCCCAAGGAGGGAATGGCGGGGAATCAATTGGGCCAACTTCTCGTGAGGCTTGCTGCTCATGGCATGCTTGGCTCACTCCTGATCATGGCGACGGTCGTGGATCTGCGGCACCGCGTGATTCCAGATCTGATCACCGTTCCGGGGGCCCTCGTCGGCATGCTTTTCGTCACCTGTGTGCCCGACGTTCTGCTTCCGGTCACCTGTGAGGTGCCCAGGGCATTCGCGGCCCCGCTTTCGGTGCTCGATGTTCTCGGTGCTTTCGGGCCGCTGCAGTGCGAGGGCATCGAAGGTGTCCAGTGGCGATCCCTTCTTGCCCCCGCCTGTTTCCTGGCCTGGTGGAGTGTTTGCACGAGCCCGTCGTCCGACCCGAGGTGGTGGCGGGATCCTCGCACCGGGATCTTCGTGACGGGCATGACGGCGACGATCGCGGTCACCATCGGAGGAGCGATCCGGCTGCTACCGATCGATCATCCAGCGGCGATGGAAGCATCACTCGTCGGCGCAGTCGTTTCCGGTGGATTGGTCCTTGCCACACGAGCCGCTGCCTCCCGTGCGGTGGGGCGTGAGGCCATGGGGATGGGGGACGTGACGCTGATGGCTATGGTGGGCAGCTGGTGCGGCTGGCAGCTGGGAGTCGTCGCCTTTTTCCTGGCGGCGTTCTTGGGACTCGCTCAGGGGGCCTGGGGATGGCTGCGGCATCGGGACAACGAGCTGCCCTATGGTCCGAGTCTGTCATTGGCGTCGTTCATAGTCATCATCGCGTGGAGGAGCGTGTGGGCCGCGGGACGGCCACTGCTTGAGTCCCCGAGCGAAATGGCCGTCACGCTGGCCGTCGTCGTTGTGCTCACCGGCATCGCGCTGGCGGTCTGGGCAAGGCTGCGAAGGCCCTGATGCCCGCACTTGCGGTGGCCGCCCAGCCTGTCTACGGTCCTCACCCGCCAGATACGGTGTGCGGGCAGATCACGGTGTGCGGTACGCACGCTCGTCGGGCGATGGAGCAGAGGCCAGTTTCCGATGACGGCGCTTCGGATAGCGGTGAAGATAGGACCGATCATCGTGGTCGCTGTCACGATCGGTGGCTGTTCGGGTACTACCATCGGTCGCTCAGGTCTTTGGCGGAATCCGTTGGCTCCTGCTCCAGCATTTGACGCCACGGCCGCACCGATGCTCGCGCCGCCGATGATCGAGGGTCCTCCTCCACTCACGCCGTCATCCCCATCGATCGCCCCCCCTGCCCTGCCTTCATCTTCGCCGTCGCTCGGACTCTGGGGCACGGGGCGTCCGTCGTCAGCACCCAGCGTCGCGACTTCGGCCGACCAGGCGGCTCTGCTGCAACAGGAGGTCGTGGCGCTGCGAGAACAGTTGGCGAGCACCTCATCGCAGTTGGTGCAGGCACGGCAGGCATCCGGCCTGGACCCCGCGGTGGTCGCCTCCACGACCACCACAGCCACCACGGAACGGTCCGCGATGGAGTCGGCAGCCCGCCAGCTCTCCGTCGATGGCTACGAGATCCGGCTGGACGGGGCGGTGGTGAGGATCGAGCTGCCGGCTGATCGACTCTTCGATGGACGCACCGCCGGTCTCTTGCCGGGCGGGGCCGCCGCTCTGACGAAGGTGGCCGCGGAGATCGACAGGGTCTTTCGCGGACATTTCATCGGGGTGGAGGCGCACCTTGACGACGAACCGCTGCAGGCCGGCCCGCCGGCTTCTGGCCAGCCGTCGGCTCATCAGCTGACTGCGGCCAGAACTGCGGCCGTGTTCGATTGTCTCACGGGCCGCACGTCT